>NZ_JBFSPI010000040.1:0-41924 GCF_041464685.1 Vibrio sp. 10N.237.312.B06 | reverse complement strand
CCACAACGGTATGCTAAGAACAAAAATGCCGTTCACTCTTAAGTGAACGGCATTAGACCAGCGTGTCTCCTTTTCTTTGTTATCAAGCCGACACTCTCAACGATTGAGACCACAACACAATTATAACTAACTGATTACACAATTAAGCAGAGCTGCACACAATGCGATCAATCTCGCAGAACAAATACAGTACCAGGTGCATAATACGCAAAATTTTATAAAGGTGCAGCAGAGGACAGATATGGATACAACTACACTCATCTACGATACATTGGAAGGTCTGTCGAGCGCAAAGCCACAGCAACACGCTCAAATCCGCCAAAATCTATATAACCAATTAGATTTATCATTTGAGAAGCAGTTGGCTTTGTATTCATCAGTTCTTGGTCCAGCAAGTGCTGGTAGATTGACCGATTTGGATAGCGCAGTGATGTCTGCACGCAAGATTGTTGGCTTAGAAAACAGCTAAGTAATCTTCAACCGCTCTCAACTTTAACGCTGCCACTGTGCAGCGTTTTTTATGGATGCCATTTACGATAAGTACCGTTGGTTACGATGAATGCAGTTAGGTACGATAAATACTGTTAGTTAAGATCAGTTCAATAAGGTCTGTTTTTCAAGTTACACGCATTCTCATTTGGTTAATCTTATGTTCCATTTTTAACAGGTGTGCAACCTCAACAATGGCGCTAATGTTAGTAGCACGTTAACCACACATCGGATTGAAGAATCATGAGAGTACTTATTGAATATACACAAACAGGCAAATACCGTGATCATGCGTGGGAAGCACTAACTATTCGTTCCAAGGGCGAAGTTCAAGCTGTGACTCCCTCTTATGCGGCTCAACTTATCGAACAGAACCGCGCCAGCTTATCGACTACTGAAAATCAAGATATCGTCATCCAACCATAATGAGTTTAGGAACTATCCCTCCCGGTTCTTAAACTCTCTGTTTTACTCGCTTTAGTAATCAATACGATACTGAGTAAAACAGAGTTTGATGACATAAAAAAACGCTGCACGGATGCAGCGTTTTCTTGTTTCTAGCGTATCTTGTCTCTAACGTAGAGAGCTTCTAACATCGATAGCTTCTAACGTAGATAACCTACGCAGAGAGTTTGACTATTTTGGCAGGTTCTCTAACGCTTCGACCATCGTCATTAATTTATCTACAATTCGTTCACCATCGACTCTCAAGCCATTGTGTTCATACTCGTTAGTGATCCACGCTTTTGAGTTTGGAATGTTCGCTAGCGTTTCACGGCTGTAATCCAGCTCTACATACATGTCATCCGCGTAAACTGCGCATGCCATTGGAACCGTATTCTTACTCAGCTGCTCTGCGTTGTACAAAGAGCCCCAGTCCGACTTCTCGGCCAACATATTTGCCGCTTCACGTAATGGCTTCAGCGTTTCTAATTGGTCGAACATCCATGGGTACACCATTTCTCCGGTAAACCAGAACTCGCTACCCGATTGATAGTTAAAGTGTGGGTACTGCTCGCGTACTCGGTGTGCAGACCAGTTAGACGCTGCACCTTGGCAGTAAATCGATTCATGCAAAATAGCGTAGATTGGGTTCGTTAGGTAGCCCTGCTCTTGCTGCATTTGATTTAAGAAGCTATAGCTCAGCTGCTTGCTTCCGTTCACTTCAACAAACGCACTCTCCAGTGTGAAATACATTGGAAGGTTTGCTTCGCCGCCACCAAGATTAATACCGATCAACTGGAACTGTTCAACGGTAAACACCTGACCGTTTGGCAGTCTCACATCATTGTTAAGCAGGTAATCAGAGATCTCACGACACATAACTTGCGCTTGTGGGAACTGAGCAAAGAAGGCTCTGTTTTTGTCTTCTACACGCTTGTAAGTCGCACGATAAACATCGTCAGCTTCTCGTTCAATAGAAGGAATGCCGCCCGTCACATAACAACGCTGCAAGCTCTGTGGGAACAGTGACAAATAGCTCAGTGTACAGAAGCCACCAAAGCTTTGACCAATCGTCGACCATTGCTTAATACCAAACTGTTCACGAATCGCTTCAGCGTCACGAACGATGTTATCCGCTCTGAAATGCGTTAAATATTCGACTTGTTGTTCTGGAGACAGATGGGCCAATGTTTCATGGCTGATCACGGTGCTGTTACCAGTACCACGTTGGTCAAGAAGCAGAACACGATAGTTTTGTAATGCACGCTTTAGCCAACCTGATTGACCGCTCACTCGTGGAGATGGAAAGCCTGGGCCGCCCTGAAAGTAGATAAGCCACGGCAGTTCTTGCGCATCTTTTGCGAGATCAACCAGTTCACGTGCGAAGACTTGGATCTGTTGTCCATCTTTGGCTTGATAGTCGAGTGGCAACTCAAAAGAGTGCTGACGATACAGGGTGGTTCCATCAATAAAGTTAGCTTGCACGCTTCATTCCTTTTTATCTAATTCTAAAGTCATCGGTACGAATAAAAACGGCGCCCTTTGGCACCTTCCAGTTAGCAAGATACGCATAGTAGCTTGTAAAAGAAACCGTTTGTTTAATATGAATGTGAAGGTGCTTCGTTTAATTGTTCAATTACCTCTCAACGGGTAACAACGTGTGTCAAAACAGTCAGTTTAGAATAGGTAGATCCAGCGAGAGATCAAAAGAATGAGGTAAAGCAAACCCAAAGCGTGAGGCAAATAAAAAGAGCTTAACGAGGTGAGGATACGTTAAGCTCTTTGGTTTTATCTGTGTTGATAAACTAACTGGCTTACTCGCTGTTAATCTATCGAACCTGTTAGTTCTAATGAACCTATTAAATCTAGCGGCTACGAAGCTGTCAGTTCACCTGCACCTTGAGTCGAGCGTTCGCTGCTCTGAACTAAAATTGCGGTAGCGGTCTCTTTCAGTGCCGCCCACTCCCCATCATCAACTTCAATGCCATCGTTCCACGCTTTCTCTTGAGTTTTAAAAAGCGCTTCTGATTCAATGTGTGTTTGGTAGCCATCTGACAAACGTTCGA
Source organism: Vibrio sp. 10N.237.312.B06 (assembly GCF_041464685.1). Lineage (NCBI taxonomy): Bacteria > Pseudomonadati > Pseudomonadota > Gammaproteobacteria > Vibrionales > Vibrionaceae > Vibrio > Vibrio sp. 10N.237.312.B06. The sequence continues at coordinate 38,925 of NZ_JBFSPI010000040.1, read as the reverse complement.
TATCGAAATCCTGGACGGAAAGTTCGATGGTCATATTGTGGATATGTTCGTACGATGCCAGTGGCAAATCTGATAAAAACAGTTCTGGAGCAACGCAACCACGATTAAGCACATACAAAGTGCTCTTAGGGTTAGAGCCGTTATCCCAACGTGCCATGCACGCAATACCTTTCGCAGCTAACTTTACAAGCTCGCTGTACGCCAACCAACGGTTGTGGCAGTTATTTAACTCAATTTTCAGCGTCTTTTTGCCGACCATTTTTTCAATGGCGTAATCGATAACCACAGGAAGGTGACACGCCAAACTCGCTTTGTGCAGGTCAACTTCAACCGTATTGTCACTAAGCACTTGAATGTCAACTGGGCAATCGTCTTCTAGCCCAATGAAGTTGCTTGCATTGTTAAAGTGACGAACACCATCCAAGCCCACCATTTGTAAATCTGCCACCATGTTCGCTATCACATCGGCTTCACCACATGTACGACGCATCCCCAGAAAGGCTTTATTGACGGCCGCTACCAGTTCATTGTGAGAAACGATCATAACGATTTACCTCCATGCTGAGCGTTGATATGTGTAGGAACTTTATTTGAGTCAGCCATCTCCGCTTCACTCGGTAACACTGGGAACACCCATTCGTCCTGATGAATTTCATCAAGCAGTGGTGCACCTTGGAAAAACGTCACTCGTACCCAACGGTCTGAGCGAGGATCAAACTTAGTCGCACCAAACATCGCTAGCTTGCAACGCAGCAAGTGCATTGGTGGCGAATCTTGATGCAGCACATTCATTTGAATGTCGCCCATCGCTTTGTTACCTAGCGTCCACACACGGCGCGCAATTGCACGGTGTTGCGGCTGTTTAACAAGGAACTCAGCCAATGAAAGCTCAGGCGCGAATTGCAATAAAGCATGGTACAAACGGTAAGCTTGACGGCCAATATCCAACGGCAGTTCACGCTCTTCACCCAACTCTTCGCCTCGAACTCCAAGCCTTGGCTCTTCTTTATCTTGAGAGCGATACCAGAACCAGTAGTTGTTTTCTGCTTTAGTAAAGTCGGTCGTGATCGCCCAACGGTACTTTTCTTCTAGTACAACCAGAAGGTCTTGAATCTTTTTGCCGCTAGGAAGCGACAGTGTTTCGCTGCAATTCATTTGCTCTTGATGGGCGTCCACTAATTCTGGGTACAATTCCATCAAACATGAGATAAGGATTTCTTGGGCTTCCATACTCATTTGCTTAGATTGCTCGACTAACTGCGACCATGTATCGCACAGGCTGACAGAAGCTTCTAATGATTGTTCTGTGTGCTTCAAATCATCAACAGCAGCTTTGTTCAACTCTTGTTGTGTTTCATTGATAGTAACGACTTGTTCTAAATGACAAATCGCTTTTTTAACTAAGGTACGTAGTGGCTCGATCAACGCCGTATCAGTTTCACTGGACAACACGTCCGCCAATGCATGTTCACGGGTTGTCATCCACTGGTCGACAATACTAGGGTGGTTAATAAGGTATGGCGCCATGCCTAAACCTGTTGCATTACCAACACCAAGGTAACGTTGTAATCCTCGATGCAAGGCAATCGCTTGTTCACCGCCCTGTTGCTCGGCTAGGTAATGAACCCAGTCTAAGCTGAACTCACGCAGCATATACACCGCACACATTTGCGCGCTAAACGACTGATTAAAAACTTCATTTTTCTCTAAGATTTTAAAATCAGCGATGCCAAATTTGCCATTACCATAAACGGCAGTGGTTCGCAGGATGTAGCCTACTTCAGCCAGTTCTTTGGGCGTTGGTTGAACACCTTTAGCCAGGTGACTAACGATATGTTCAAACACACGTACACTTTTGTTTGCACGCGCTAAAACAAGCACATTGTTAGGATTACGGCCGGCTTCTTGAAGCGGTACATTCGCACGAAGTCTTTCAAGTAGGGTGACATCAACATCACCAAGAACAAGCGCAAACGTTACGTCCCACTTTTCAGCAATTACACGGTCATTTCGTTCGTCATCTGCAATTTCATCGCAAAAAACAACCAAATGATAAACATGGTTTGGCGTCGCTAGCTTATAGATAACATGACCAAAACCTTGAGCATCTAATTGCCACTCATGTTTGGTCACTTTCCACTCTTGCTGCGCCATTTTACGAATCAGAGTTCTCACGAAGCTGATGCGTGTTTGGTGCATCGCACCTAGCCTTTCCGGTGCCATGACAACCGTTGCGTCACGTAATGCTGATTCAGTGTAGGTAGAACGATGTGCATCCATTTTGCTCACCACCTTATAGTTATAGGGTTTTGCTAGCCATTCAGAACCGATCGTTGCCGTCATTTGAAGCATTCGTTATTACAGTATGCTGGTTAGCTTTCACGTTATGTGGGGCAAGCGAGCTCGCCCCTTATTATTTGTCCTGACTAGATCGATTGACCTAAATACTTTGCTGTCCGGTGTATCTTCACCAGTACAGTTTTGCTGCTCCTTTCGGAATTTTTGCATCAGCCTTCTTTCGAAGGCTGATTTTTCTTATTTAATCAGTTTCTTGTTTTACAGAGCTCTTGTCTTAAAGAGCCCTTTTCTTTACAAAATCTGCTCTTTAAAAAACCTGTTCTTTAAAAACCTTGTTCTTTCGCCATCTTGATTGCGATTTGAGGCGCATTCCAAAGCGATGGCAGTAAGATTATGGACACCGGTACCGCTGTGATTACAATGAACGATTGCAGCGCAGAGATTCCGCCTGAACCTAGGGAAATCAGAATCAATGCTGTTACCCCCATCATCACACCCCAGAAAGTACGAATAATTGCGTTAGGCTCTGTCTCACCACTGACTACCACACTGATGGTGTAAGTCATTGAGTCACCTGTCGTTACGATGAAGATCGTCGTCAAGATCAAGAACAGAATAGAGATAAGCATTGGCATTGGTAGTTGCTGAGTTACTGCCAATAGCGCGCCAGGTAAGTTAAAGCCTTCGAACGCTTTACTTACGCTGCCTGGATCTGCAATTTCGAACGCAAGACCAGAGCCACCAACAATCGTGAACCAGAAGCAAGTTACAAACGGTGCGATGAGGCTAATGGTTGATACCAATTGGCGAATACTACGACCGCGTGAAATACGAGCGATGAAGATTGCCATCATTGGGCCGTAACCTAAGAACCAACCCCAGAAGAACACTGTCCACCAGCTTAACCAACCTTCATCACCACGGTATGTTGCCATTGGGATGAAGTTATCTATCATGCTGCCTACACCTTGAATGTAGCCATTGAAGATGAAGTTCGTTGGACCGAAGATAAGGATGTAAATCATCAATGCCATTGCTAAAATTACGTTGTAACGACTTAGCATTTGCATTCCGCGGTTGAGACCACTTAATGCCGACAATGTGTAAAGCACGATAGCGAACAAGATAATGATTAGCTGAGTTGTGAAGCCATCTGGAATACCAAACAGTTCATTCAGAGCGTAGCTGACTTGCAAACCCAAGAAGCCGATCGGACCGATAGTACCCGCCGCTACAGCGACAATACAACATGCATCAATCAGTGCGCCGGTATGGCCTTTCAGTGCTCTTTCGCCCAAAACTGGGTAAAGCAAAATACGAGGTTTAAGAGGCAAGCCTTTGTCGTAGTGAAGGTGCATAACCACGATAGACGTTAAGCTGCCCACAATAGCCCATGCTAGGAAACCCCAGTGCATGAATGATTGTGATAAAGCATTCACTGCGCCTTGCTGTGCGTTTTCTTGTGCACCATACAACGGTGGTGGGTTAACGTAGTGTGCGATAGGCTCTGCTGCCGCCCAAAATACACCACCGCCTGCAAGTAGCGTACAGAAGATGATTGCCATCCAACGGAAGCCATCCATTTCAGGTTTCGCGATGCCGCCTAGGATAACCTTGCCTGTTCGCCCTGCCGCCAGGCCAAGACCAATAAGAAAAGTCAGAAGAAGAAGCATTTGCCAATAAGGGCCGAACACTTTTACCGACCAAGCAAAGCCTGTATTTACTAAGCTTGATAGCAGCTCGCCATCAAATAAAGCAAGCGCCACGAACAGAGCGATAAAACCGCCGCTGTACCATAATGCTGGGTTGGTAAGTCCTAATTTGTCTGAAGTCGATTCAGACTGGTTTGTGTTACTTGTTTTGTTGCTTGCTGTGTGTGCTTGACCCGCATTTACGTTTGAAGATTTCACGCTATTGGTTAAATCAGACATACTCTGACTCCAGAGGTTTCTTTGCAGCTGTCATTTTAATGATGACTACAAGAGGTGTATTTAACACCTGCCCTATTGTTTTTTGTGTTGGGCAGGCTAATCCATGTTTGGGTTACCGCGTTGCGAAATAGACCGTTGTTCCTTTTGAATAGTGAAATTGGTTACAACAGCACGTCTAAATGAACGTTAATTAGAAGGCTGCCAATTCGATGATTATTAGTGAGAAAACGCTTAACCCTTGCTTTGAGGCTCTAGGCCATCTTTTAAGAAGTTAAACCAGTTTTCTCCCAAGACTTGCCCAGCTTCAGACTCGCTGAAACCATGACGCATCAATCCGTTATAAATATTTTCCATACCCGCACTACCACAGAACCAAGGCAACGCATCTGGCCAACCTGAGTTGTTCGCAGAGCCTTCACCGTAGTCCATTGCTTTAGACCAACGACCATTTCTCATCCATTCAAGAACGGCTTGAGGTTGGTTTAAGCATAGGTCACTACCAATACCTAGGTGTTCTACGCCAACCATGTCAGCGGTCGTCGCAACCATTTGGCAGAAATCTTCCAACGTACATTGGCTGCCATTTGGTAGGTGGAATGGGTACAAGCTGAATCCGATCAAGCCACCGCGTGCGGTTAGGGCTTTAATCACATCGTTTGATTTGTTTCGTAGTGCATCATGAGCGAACGTTGGGTTCGCATGGCTGATACAAATAGGACGAGAAGACAGGTCAATCGCCTCAAGCGTTGAACGCTCGGCACTGTGAGACATATCGATGATCATGCCCACTCGGTTCATCTCTTCGATCGCTTGCTTACCAAAGCGAGTAATACCTGTGTCGTTCTTCTCGTAGCAACCCGTCGCCAATAAGCTCTGGTTGTTGTACGTCAATTGCATGATCAAAAGACCTTGCTGACGCATTACTTCGATAAGACCAATCTCATCGTCGATTGGAGAACAGTTTTGAGCACCTAGAAAAATGCCGACTTTGCCTGTCGCTTTTGCAGTTTCCACATCAGCCATTGAATGAATCGGCATGATAATGTCTGCATTCTGCTCGAATCTTAAGTTCCATTCTGCAAAGCGAGATAAGGTTTCACGAGCTGTCTCGTGGTAAACCGCGGTAGCGTGAACTGCTGTAATGCCGCTCGCCTTTAGTGTTTGGAAATATTCTCTGTTCCAATTGCAGTATTGCAATCCATCTATAACAATCCGTTGCTGGTACATAACCACTCCTATTGAAAGCTCAGTGTTCTAGCTCGGTTTTGAAAACACGCTCAAATAACATGTTTTCAAAAATGGGTTAAATCACCTGTCTAATTTCGTTTGCTGCTTTGGTTGGGATGTTGGCCTGACTCTGTGAATCAGGCCAATTCGATAGCTGGATAGCTAGAGACTTAATATCTTCAGCTATCCAATTCTTATATAGAAAGTTGATTAGTAAGGACGCTGGTAAGCTGTCTTCACTACTGTGTAGAACTCTTTCGCGTATTGACCTTGCTCACGAGGACCGAAGCTAGACTCTTTACGACCACCAAACGGTACGTGGTAATCGGTGCCTGCTGTTGGTAGGTTCACCATCACACAACCTGTTTGCGCTTGTTGCTTGAACATTGCGCTAGTACGTAGGCTTTGAGTAATGATGCCGCCCGTTAGACCAAAGCGTGTATCATTTGTTGTCGCAATCGCTTCTTCTAGGTCAGCGACACGAATCACGCTTGCCATTGGTGCAAACACTTCTTCTTGGTTCACTTCCCAATCGTTCTTAGTGTTCAAGAACAGCGTTGGAGACATGTAGAAACCTTCGTGTTTCATGCTTAGGCGTTCGCCACCAAATGCTAGCTCACCGCCGCTTTGACGTGCTTTCTCAACCCAACCTAGGTTTGCTTCAAGTTGGTTGCCGTCAACAACAGGACCCATGAACACGCCGTCTTCTAGTGCGTGACCCACTTTCAGCTCGCTCATACGTTTGATTAGTGCTTCAACGTATTGATCGTGAATGCCATCCATAACCACTAGACGAGAAGATGCTGTACATTTTTGACCCGCGCCAGAGAACGAACCTGCGATAGTCGCATCAACAGCTGTTTGGATATCCGCATCATCAGCAACCACAAGTGCGTTCTTACTGCCCATTTCTAGTTGGCAACGAACGAAGTTTGGCGCTGTAGCCGCCGCAACCTTACGACCTGTATCAACAGAACCGGTAAAGCTCACACCATTCACTTCTTTAGAGTTGATCAGTGCATCACCTACTTTTGAACCACTACCTAGAACAAGGTTAAACGTGCCTGCTGGCATGCCTTGACGGTGGATAATCTCAGTTAGCGCAACCGCACTTGCTGGTGTTAAGTTTGCTGGTTTCCAGATAACGCTGTTACCGAAAGCAAGCGCTGGAGCGATTTTCCAAGCAGCAGTCGCTGTCGGGAAGTTCCAAGGAGATATGATGCCGATAACACCCACCGCTTCACGAGTCACTTCTACAGAAACGCCTGGGCGTACTGATTCTGCGTTGTCGCCAATTTGACGAAGTACTTCTGCTGCGAAGTATTGGAAAAACTGACCTGCACGGTAAATTTCGCCGCGACCTTCGGCAAAAGGCTTACCTTCTTCACGAGAAAGCAACGTACCTAGCTCATCACAACGTGCAATCAGCTCATCACCAATCGCTTGAAGTACTGCTTGCTTACGTTCAATCGGCGTTTTTTCCCACTCAGGTTGAGCATGCTTCGCCGCTGAAATCGCTTGTTGAACTTGGTCAGCACTTGCTTGTGCAAAGTTACCGATGTTTTCAGAAATATCTGATGGGTTAATGTTCGCAACGGTGCTTACACCCGCTTGCCATTCGCCACCAATGTAAAGTGCGTTTTCTGCTTGAACATTCTGTAATTGAGTCATCATTCTGTCCTTGTAACGGTTAGGTTGCGTTTGAGCCTGGCAACCATCTGATTAATGAATAAAACGTTAATTTATATAAGAAATAACGTTTAAATCTTGTATCTAAAACTGAACCAAGACGCTTGTATCAATAAAGATCTTTACAGACAAATAGCTTTAATCCGCAAATTGCCTCAGTTCACAGTATCTTTATTCAGGTTGAGAGGCTGATGCGTAAACCACGAACTCAACCAACATTTCTTCTCTTGCTAACCCTGCAACGACGACCGCAGCACGGTTTGGATAAGGTGCATTGAAGTATTCTCCGTATACGCTGTTGACCGTTTTTAGATATTCACGGTCTGTCACGTAAATCAGAACTTGCAGCACTGAATCCATAGATTCGCCTGCACACTCCAACGTATGAACAAGGTTGTTAAAAGTCTGACGCGTTTGCGCTTCGATACCGCCTTCTACTACTGCGCCAGTTTCATCAATTGGAATCTGCGCTGTGTATAGAGTGCCGTTATTAACGATTGCCCACTCTAGTGGTGCTTTTGAAGCGAAAAGCTCGGTTTTTACTGGGTGTTTTTTAGTTTGTGCGTTCACGATTCCATCCAACTTTGTAACAACTATGTTTCAAGATGGTTAAATACTGCACCTTGACGGCTGATAAATCTAACGGTAAATTTTGTGCATTTGATAAATAAAATCTATCACCTTTAAAAAAGTAAGGTATAGCAAGGCCTAGAGAAGGATTCCTGTCATGAGTATTAAGCTACAACAGTTAAAACATTTTGTTTTAGTGGTCGAAGAAGGCGGATTTAGAGCGGCATCTCACCGAGCAAATCGCTCGCAAGCGGCACTTTCAACATCGATAAAAGAGCTAGAAAAAATTCTCGGCCAACCGCTGTTTGAAACGGGCAACAAATCGACGCTGACACCTTTTGGCGAAATATGTTTACCGAAAATCATTCAATTCTTAAATGTTTACAAGGCATTAGATAACGACCTCCGTGCTGCAGCAGCTGGTCAACAAGGGCGAGTTCGAATAGCGAGTGTCCCTTCAGTGGCCGCAAAGCTAATCCCTAGTGTTTTAGGGGCTTTTTGCGAAAAGTACCCCAATGTTGAGGTCAGCTTAATTGATGATAATGCGGCAGGTGTGGAAGCGAGATTACTCTCTGGAGAGGTGGATGTAGCCCTCGGAAATAGCTCCCACTTAGAAGAAGAGAGTATCGACTTCACGCCTTTGCTCTCTGACCCTATTGGTGTGGTCTGCCTCAAAGATAACCCCATCGCCTCTCAACGAGAGGGAATCGAATGGCAAACTTTGTTAAAACAACCCTTCATTCGCAACGGTACTTGTACCCTACTTGACCCAACACCTGCACGAATGCTCAGCGAACAGGCTCTGTATTCAGTAGAGAACATCACTTCGTTGTTTTCGGTGTTAGAACTCGGGATAGGCGTGACCACGCTACCTAAGTTGGCTTTCCCGACCAATGAAACCCGTTTGGTGTGGATCCCATTGATTGACCCGCCCTTACAGCGTCAGATCGGTATTTTCAGATTGTCTGATCGTACGATCTCGCCACAAGCGCAGGCTTTTCATGACTTATGTATTCAATATCTAAGTTATGAAGACGAATAGAGGGACATGATTGAGTTTGTTTTCTTAAAAAGCGGTTGATAGAGCAACACATCAAGAAATTCCAGCTCTAATATCCAGAGTTTTGACCTTTCTATCTTGGGCTTAGTGCCCTAACCTTCAGATTTTTACCCTATCTTCAGCTCCTTACATCCATGTGAGGAGCTGAATTTCTTCCATCATATTCATCTTAAACGCCGACTTATCCGTTTCGGATCGCCTGAAAGGCGTTAAGAATGAAGTCACGACAAACTATTTTGAAAAATAATCACTTCTAGATAGAGAACGCCGTACAAATAAATAACTCAATGCACGACGGCTTTCATCGCTAACTAAACTTGCTTTATCCACTTGTAGAATCACACTCAACAATCAACTTATAAATGACGCTAAGTGTTTGAATATACGTAATTGATAAGATCGTAACTTGCCCAATTGGTAGCTAAAACTTTTTCACAAAAACGCCCATTTTCGCTAAAAATAAAGCATTTAAAATTTTCATGAATAAAGTTATTCAACTATTACTTTCATAAATGAAAAACACTCATTTCAAAAATGGAATTATTGATGTCGCTTTTTGCCGTTTTGATCACATATTTTTAGGCGTAGTTTATATTTTGTCGAAACGATAGCGAATTAGTTTTTATCGTTTAATTTCGTCAGGAGATATAAAGCCAGAAAGATTATTTCTTTGTTAACAAGTAAAGGTTTATTAACAAGTCAAATTGCTATTAACAAGTAAGTGCTAGTAACAAAACATATTCAAACTGTGTTTTATATTGACTTACACTGTTAAATATAGGGTTTTATTATGAGGCTTAATGGGATAAGTAGCGACATCCTTGTTGCTGCTAAAAGAGTTATTCTCTGCCAAATAGTATTAGCCGTCGGTGTAGTTTTATATGAAGTGTTTTTTGGTAATAAAGTAGATATGGAGTCTTCAGCTTTGGGTGTCGTAATCGCGATGTTACCACCGCTGTTTGGTTTTATATATGCAAGCCTAAAGGTGCACAAGAATCCTAGTTATAGTTTACGTGACTTAATGCAAATGAGTCGTGTCGTGAAAATAACCTATACGTTCTTAATGTTTATCTTGGCATTCCAGTTTTTTAAATTGGATAACCCAGTAATATTATACGCGTACATTTTCACAATGATTGGGTACTTCTTAACACCATTTATTACTGCCTCTACAAGATCGGAGTACGTGTAGTATGGATCAAGTCACTACCGCTCACGAATACATAGAGCATCACTTAACCTTCTTAACTACAGGTGATGGTTTCTGGGCGTTCAACATTGACTCAATGTTGGTATCTTGGATTACGGGTTTATTGTTTATTGGAGCTTTTCGATATGTAGTGACCAAGGGCACGAGCGGTGTTCCAGGTCGTTTTCAATGTTTTATCGAGCTTATCTTTGATTTCGTTAACAACCTAGTCAAAGAGATTTTTCAAGCGGAGGATAAATTAATAGGGCCACTGGCGTTAACCACTTTTGTTTGGGTGTTGTTAATGAATGCAGTCGACCTATTACCAATTGATTTAATACCAGGGTTAACTCGTGTAATGGGTTTAGAACACTTTAGAGATCTACCGACAGCGGATGTAAATATCCCAATGTCGATGGCACTCGGTGTGTTTATTCTACTGTTAACTTATACGTTAAAAAATAAAGGTTTGAAAGGCTTTATCAAAGAGCTCACTACTCAGCCATTTGATAACCCTCTTTTATATCCTGTTAACTTCGTTCTTGAATTAATAACATTAATTTCAAAGCCAATATCACTAGGCTTACGATTATTCGGAAATATGTATGCAGGCGAGATGATATTCATCCTTATTGCACTAATGCCTTGGTGGATGCAGTGGGCACTGAGTGTACCTTGGGCCTTCTTCCACATATTAATCGTATTCTTACAAGCATTTATATTTATGGTACTGACCGTTGTTTATTTAGGAATGGCAAAAGAAGAACACCACTAATTAATAACTAAAAAATTAACTAACAAATTATTTTCGGAGATACAAATGGATATCGTAAGCGCAGTTTTATATGTAGCAGGTGCATTACTGATCGGTTTAGGTGCAGCGGGTGCAGCATCTGGTATTGGTAACTTAGCAGGTAAATACCTTGAAGGTGTTGCGCGTCAACCAGACCTTACTCCAATGCTTCGTACTCAATTCTTCATCATGATGGGTCTTGTGGATGCGGTACCGATGATCGGTGTTGGTATCGGTCTATACATCATCTTCGCCGTGGCTTAATCAAACCGCTTTGAAAGATCGATTTATACATAATCAAGATTTAGTGAGGAAGGTATGAACTTAAATGCAAGCATGTTTGGACAAGCAATCTCATTCGTGATTTTTGTTTGGCTCTGCATGAAATATGTATGGCCCCCTCTCACCGCGATGTTAGACGAGCGCCAAAAAGAAATCGCTGATGGTTTACGCCACTCAGAAAACGCTGCGAAAGAGCTAGAACTAGCAAAATCAAATGGCGCGCAACTCATCGAAGATGCAAGAAAAGATGTGACTGAACTGGTTGAACAAGGCCGAAAACGCCGCAATGAAATCATCAGCTTAGCGCAACAAGAAGCCGAGCAAGAAAAGGCACGCATCTTAGAACAAGGTAGAGCTGAGCTAGAAGGCGAACGCCAAAAGTTACGCCGTGAACTTCAGGCGGATATGGCAGACGCCGTTATTCAAAGTGCACAGAAATTGCTCAGCAAAAACCTAGATTCTGAAACGAACCGAGCGTTAGTTGATCAAATGATAAGCGAACTCTAAACGGAGGCAATATGTCAGATTACACCAATATTGCTCATCCCTACGCTAAAGCATCGTTCGACTTTGCTTTAGGTGAAAACAAGTTACAAGAGTGGCACTCAATGCTGTCCATTCTTGTGACGGTAGCGGAAGAAGAAACGATTGCTAAGCAGATTTCATCAGCAGAAGGTGTTCACACACAGCAATCTGAAGAACTGGTCAATCTCATCATTCACGTTTGCCAAGGACTTGTTGATGACCACGTCATTAATCTCATTAAAGTCTTGGCTGAGAATGGCCGTCTTGCAGTGATCAGAGACTTGTTTAACTTGTTCAGCGACCTAAAGGACGAACATGAACGTGTAATCCCTGTCACTGTCACCAGTTCAGAATTGCTTACACAAGATCAAGTTACATCACTCACTGCTGCACTTGAGAAAAAATTAGAGCGTCAGGTTGAAATGGAACAGGTTATTGATGACTCGCTGGTTGGCGGGATCGTAATCAAGGCGGGTGAAACCGTCATCGATGGTTCTTTGAACGCATCAATTAACCGATTAGCTCATCAACTTCACGCGAGATAGGTAACAATTATGCAAATAAATTCAAATGAAATCAGCGACCTGATTAAAGATCGCATCTCGAAATTTAATGTGAGCACCGAAGCTCGCAACGAAGGCACCATTGTCTCGGTTCGTGACGGCATCATTACCATTAACGGCCTTGCGGATGTCATGCAGGGTGAGATGATCGAGCTTCCAGGTGGCAAATACGCTCTTGCTCTTAACCTTGACACGCACTCAGTCGGTGCCGTGGTTATGGGTCCCTACACTGACCTGTCTGAAGGTATGAAAGTGAAAGGGACAGGTCGTATCTTGGAAGTACCCGTAGGTAATGGACTTCTTGGCCGTGTAGTGAACACACTAGGTGAGCCAATCGATGGCAAAGGCCCAGTGAGTTGTGACCGACTCGACCCTGTAGAAGTAATTGCACCCGGCGTAATCGAGCGTAAGTCCGTCGATCAGCCAATTCAAACCGGTTATAAAGCCGTTGATACCATGGTGCCTATCGGTCGTGGTCAACGTGAACTTATCATCGGTGACCGTCAGACGGGTAAAACCGCGTTAGCTATCGATGCGATCATCAATCAGAAAGATTCTGGCATCAAATGTGTTTACGTGGCTATTGGCCAGAAAGCCTCTACTATCGCAAACGTTGTTCGTAAACTGGAAGACCACGATGCGCTTAAAAACACCATCGTTGTTGTTGCATCAGCATCAGAATCAGCAGCTCTTCAATACCTAGCACCTTATGCGGGTTGCACCATGGGTGAATACTTCCGTGACCGCGGTGAAGATGCACTGATCATCTATGATGACCTATCAAAACAAGCCGTCGCTTACCGTCAAATCTCATTGCTACTTAAACGTCCACCGGGTCGTGAAGCCTTCCCTGGCGACGTATTCTACCTCCACTCACGCCTACTAGAACGTGCGGCACGAGTAAATGCGGAATACGTTGAGAAGTTCACAAACGGTGAAGTGAAAGGCCAAACAGGTTCATTAACCGCGCTTCCTATCATTGAGACTCAAGCGGGTGACGTATCGGCGTTTGTACCAACCAACGTAATCTCAATTACTGATGGTCAGGTATTCCTACAAACCCAACTATTCAACTCAGGTCTACGTCCTGCTGTTGACCCAGGTATCTCGGTATCTCGTGTGGGTGGTGCAGCGCAGTGCAAGATCATCAAGAAACTGTCTGGTGGTATTCGTACATCGTTAGCTCAATACCGTGAGTTAGCCGCATTTGCTCAGTTCTCTTCTGACCTAGACGACATGACGCGCAAGCAGCTTGATCATGGTGAGCGTGTAACCGAACTGATGAAGCAAAAGCAATACTCGCCGATGTCTGTCGCTGAACAAGCAACGGTTATCTACGCAGCAGAAAAAGGCTATTTGGCTGACGTAGAGTTGCACAAAGTTGCGCGTTTTGAAGAAGAATTAATTGCTTACGCAAAGGGCCAAAACCCAGAGTTGTTCGACACAATTAACGCTAACGGTGACTACAACGACGAGATCGACAGTGCACTTGCAAAGCTTCTCGGTGACTTTGTAGCGTTGAAAGCTTGGTAAACGCTCCGGTTTGTTGGCTGGAAATCAAAACAAATTAGGAGCAGATGATGGCAAATACTAAAGAAATTCGCACCAAGATAGGCAGTGTTAGTAACACTCAGAAAATCACCAGTGCAATGGAGATGGTTGCGGCAAGTAAGATGCGTAAGGTTCAAGACAATATGACGCTAACACGTCCATATGCCGAGAACATGCGCAAAGTTATCTCTCATGTCGCATCAGGGTCGCTGGAATACCAGCACCCCTACCTTCAACAGCGTGAACCAAAACGCGTTGCTTACATCATTATTTCGTCCGATCGAGGCTTATGTGGTGGCTTGAACTCGAATTTGTTCAAGAAAGTGTTAGAAGAAATGGAGATGTGGCGTACCAAAGGCGTTGAGGTAGAAACGACCCTAATTGGTTCAAAAGCTATCTCATTTTTCCAACGCAGCGGCAATGTTATCGCGCAAACGTCAGGCCTTGGTGACGCGCCTAAATTAGAAGACATTTTAGGTACGGTTAACGCGATGCTAGGGCATTACGACGACGAAAAAATCGACAGTTTGTATCTCGTGTATAACCAGTTCATCAACACCATGGTTCAAGAACCAACGACCTTGCAGTTGCTGCCCCACCCTTCAGATTCTGAGGCCGATGGAGGCGCGAAAAAAGCACGTCGTTGGGACTACATCTATGAACAAGCACCAAGAGACATCCTCTCTGAGCTGTTACATCGATACATTGAATCGCAAGTTTATCAAGGCATCGTAGAGAGCATTGCCTGTGAGCAAGCAGCCCGAATGGTGGCCATGAAAGCGGCGACCGATAACGCAGGCCAACTCATCGATGATTTGCAGTTGGTATACAACAAAGCGCGACAGGCTGCCATTACCCAAGAACTGAGTGAAATAGTCTCAGGTGCTCAAGCTGTCTAAGGGCAGAAAAGAGTGGGTTAAGAATAGAATTTGAGGATTTAGAGATGAGTGTTGGAAAAATAGTTAAAGTTATCGGCGCGGTGGTAGATGTCGAGTTCAGCGGCGGCAACAGCCCACGCGTTTATGATGCATTGAAAGTGACTAGCGAGGAAGCAAGCTCTCTCGTATTGGAAGTTCAGCAACAACTGGGTGGCAGTATCGTTCGTTGTATTGCAATGGGTACGTCAGATGGCTTGCGCCGCGGCCTAACTGTTGAAAACACCGGTTCTCCAATCACCGTTCCTGTGGGCGAAGAAACCTTAGGCCGTATCATGAACGTTCTTGGTCAGCCTATCGATGAATGTGGTGAAATCGGTCAAAAAGAAAGCTACGAAATTCACCGTGAAGCACCCTCTTATGAAGAACAAGCAAACAGCACTGAACTTCTTGAGACCGGCGTTAAAGTTATCGACCTTATTTGTCCGTTCGCAAAGGGCGGTAAAATCGGTCTGTTCGGTGGTGCTGGCGTAGGTAAAACCGTCAACATGATGGAGCTTATCAACAACATCGCAAAAGCCCACTCAGGTCTCTCTGTATTTACCGGTGTTGGTGAGCGTACTCGTGAAGGTAACGACTTCTACTACGAGATGAAAGAAGCGGGTGTACTCGACAAAGTAGCCATGGTTTACGGCCAAATGAACGAGCCACCGGGAAACCGTCTACGTGTTGCACTTACAGGCCTGACTATGGCTGAGCGCTTCCGTGATGAAGGTCGTGACGTACTGTTGTTCATTGATAACATCTACCGTTACACGCTTGCGGGAACAGAGGTGTCAGCACTGTTAGGTCGTATGCCTTCAGCAGTAGGTTACCAACCAACACTCGCTGAAGAGATGGGTGTGCTTCAAGAGCGTATCACTTCGACTAGACAAGGCTCTATCACGTCTATCCAAGCGGTATACGTACCTGCGGATGACTTGACCGATCCATCACCAGCAACAACCTTTGCTCACTTAGATGCGACCGTTGTACTGTCTCGTAATATCGCGGCATTGGGCCTCTACCCTGCGATTGATCCATTGGATTCAACCTCTCGTCAGTTGGATCCGCTTGTGGTTGGTCAAGAGCACTACGACATTGCACAAAAAGTACAAACAACGCTGCAACGCTACAAAGAGCTAAAAGACATCATCGCGATTCTTGGTATGGATGAGCTGTCTACTGAAGACAAACAGACCGTATCTCGCGCTCGTAAGATTGAACGTTTCTTAACTCAGCCTTATCACGTGGCCGAAGTGTTTACCGGTCAGAAAGGTGTATTTGTACCGCTAAGCGAAACACTAAGAGGCTTTAAAGGCCTGTTAGGCGGCGAATATGACGATATCCCAGAGCAAGCATTCTTGTACTGTGGTTCTATCGACGAAGTGCTTAACAAAGCAAAATCACTCTAAGAGGCAGGTGCACCATGGCTATCGGAATTGCAGATAATACATTTCAACTTAATATTGTAAGTGCGGAAGGTACGCTGTTTTCAGGTCCAGCGTATGCCTTAGCCGTTTCTGGCGCTGATGGTGAGCTGGGGATCCGCCCCGGTCACTCCCCGCTTCTCAGTAAAATAAAGCCAGGCGTGACAGTGTTTGTCACAGATCCTAAATCAGAGGGGCAAGTGCTTTATGTCTCTGGCGGGATGCTGGAAGTTCAGCCGGATGTAGTAACGGTGTTAGCCGATACTGCCTTGCACGGCCAAGATATTGACCGCGCTCGCGCAGAAGAAGCGAAATATGCAGCCCTAGAGAATATCAATAAGGGCAATGTAGACATCAACTTTGCACAAGCTCAGCTTGAGCTAGCAAAAGCCGTTGCTCAGCTTCGCGCATCAGAACTGACGTCTTCTCGCACTCGACACTGAGAATAAGCGTTATTGGCCGTTAGCTGTGCTAGCAAACAAATACAAAAAAGGCTCACTAGATAGTGAGCCTTTTGATATCTGCTTAACGTAAAACCGAGGTCTAACGTTGCTTGATGTTCAAACGAATAGTTTTAAAAGATTCGTTTTAGAAAAGCAGTTTAGAGCTGAACTATAGAACTATAGAACTATAGAACTATAGAACTATAGAACTATAGAACTATAGTTTAGAAGAATTCAATCGAGTTACGGCCGCTTTTGTCGTCACGTGTTGGCTTTGGCGTATCCGCTTTCTTTTTCGGCTTTTTTTCTTTCTTCTCTTTTTTCTCTTTCTTTGGTTCAGCCGTTGCGCTTAGCATTTCTGCTTTGCTTTTCTTAGATTCTTTCTTCTTAGAATCCTTTTTAGACTGACCTTTCTTCGCCTTGTTCTCTTTTTTAGGCGCTTCTTTCTTTTTCGGCTGTTCTGATTCTTCTTGTACTGGCTGATCACACACCACTACATAGTACTCTTGGTTGAATTCAAAGAAGTCGCCATCGTACATTTTACGACGTTTACGAGTTTCTAATTCACCATTAACCGCTACATAACCTTCAGAAATGATGTGTTTAGCTTCACCGCCACCACTCACTAAGTTAGCAATTTTAAACACTTTGTAGAGTTCGATGGGCTGAGACGATACATCAATACCAATTGCTTCAATCTCAATCTCTTCGCCTTCTTCGCCCAGCTCTTGACCTTCGTAGTCAGCGTCTTCGTAATGTTCTTGGTCCATGGTGACCTCTACCTAAATATGTACTTCTGAAATATTGGGCGCAGTGTAATCTTAAAACAAGTAAATGACCATGTTGAATTCACCGAGCACTCTTTTGTTCTCGTTACGCACCCACTTTATAGCGCACCACCAACATTCGAAAGGCTGACAAGCTGCTTGGTGTATTCATGCTGCGGATTGCCGAATAAGGTTTCTGTGTCACCCTTCTCTATTACCTCGCCAGCTTTCATAACGATGGTGTAATGACACAGGGATTTCACAACATTCAAATCATGACTAATGAACAGGTACGTCAGACCATACTTTTCTTGAAGTGATTTCAACAGATCCAGCACCTGCGCTTGAACCGTTCTGTCGAGTGACGATGTCGGTTCATCGAGCAAGATAAACTCTGGCTTAAGGATCAGAGCACGAGCAATCGCAATACGTTGCCTTTGACCGCCCGAAAACTCATTCGGATATCGGTGACGAGTCTCAGGATCGAGGTCGACCTCTTTCATTACATCGCAGATGCGTTGGTCGAGTTCAGTGTCGTCCAATTGTTGATGTACTAACAAGCCTTCGCCAATCACTTGCGCGACCGACATTCGAGGGTTCAACGCTGAGAATGGGTCTTGAAAGACCACTTGCATACGGCTTCTAAACGGTAGCATTTGTTGTCGGTTTAAGCCTTGGATTTGTTCGTCAGCGTAGGTAATTGAACCCTCACTCTCCACCAGCTTCAATATCGCCATACCGGTTGTTGATTTACCAGAGCCACTCTCTCCAACTAGACCGATTGAGTGCCCCTTTTTCAAGCTGAACTCCATGTCGGTGACTGCTTTAACATGCGAAATAGTCCGCTTGAACAAGCCTCCCGTAATTGGGAACCAAACACGCAGTTGGTCGACGTTGAGCAGGGGTTCGCTTTGCGGAGAAACAGGAACGGGCAAGCCTTTAGGGTCAGAGTTGATAAGCTTTTGTGTGTAAGGGTGCGCAGGCGCGTTGAAGAGTGTTTTACAGTCATTGCTTTCAACTAAGCGGCCATCTTTCATTACCGCCACTCTGTCGGCAATTTTACGAACGATACTCAAATCATGGGTGATGAAAAGCATCGCCATACCGAGTTCTTGTTGCAGGTCTTTTAGAAGATCAAGGATCTGCGCTTGTACCGATACATCCAATGCCGTTGTCGGCTCATCAGCGATCAGTAACTCTGGTTCATTGATGAGTGCCATCGCAATCATCACACGTTGACGTTCACCACCTGATAGCTCGTGCGGGTACGCTGATATCTTCTGCTCTGGGTAACGAATACCCACCTTTGAAAGCCACTCTATCGCCAAGGCTTGTGCTTTATTGGTCCGCATACCTCGGTGAATCGCGAGGGTTTCAACCAGCTGCTTACCGACTCGATGAAGTGGATTAAGCGAAACCATAGGCTCTTGAAAGATCATGCCAATGCGGCCACCACGAATCCCTCGCAATTGCCTTTCAGAACAACTCAGAATATCGGTGCCAGAGAAATTGATCTTACCGTTTAAGTAGTGCGATGAGCCTTTAGGTAGCAGCTTTAACACTGAGTTAGCCGTAACCGATTTACCGGAGCCACTCTCGCCCACCAGCGCGAGTGTCTCACCTTTGTATATCTCCAACGAGACGTCTTGCGTCACTTGTTCTATCGAGTCTTTACGCCCAAACCCGACAGACAATTTATCTATGGTCAGAACTGGAGATGCATTCGAAGCCTCTGCTGTTGACCCTGAAGCAGGAACTGTATTTGAAGTCATAACCTATCCTTACTTCTGTTGATGTGGGTCGAAAGCATCACGCACCGCTTCACCAACGAAGACCAGTAACGTCAGCATAAGTGATAGCACGACGAAAGCAGAAATGCCAAGCCAAGGCGCTTGCAAGTTAGCTTTACCTTGCGCCAATAGCTCGCCTAATGAAGGCGAACCCGCAGGAAGACCAAAACCTAAGAAATCTAACGACGTTAATGTGGTGACTGAGCCTGAAAGGATAAACGGCATCATAGTTAGTGATGCGACCATCGCGTTAGGTAACATGTGGCGAAGCATAATGCGTTTATCATCAACACCCATCGCTTGCGCGGCACGAACGTAATCAAAATTACGACAGCGTAAGAATTCAGCTCGCACAATCCCAACCAAACTCATCCAACTGAACAGCACCATAATCCCGAGCAACCACCAGAAATTCGGCTCGATAAAACTCGACAGAATGATCAACAAGATCAGAGTCGGCATACCAGACCAGACTTCAATAAAACGTTGTCCGAATAGATCAACCCAGCCACCGTAGTAGCCTTGGGTTGCCCCAACGACGACACCGACCACGCTCGATACAATCGTCAGAATAAACCCAAATAGAACGGAAATACGGAACCCATAAATGATACGAGCCAATACATCTCGTCCTTTATCATCGGTTCCTAACCAGTTCACTGAATCAGGCTCCGAAGGCACCGCGCCTGAAATATCGAAGTTTATTGTGTCGTAACTAAACGGAATGATTGGCCATACGATGTAACCGCTGTCTTCGATGAGTTCGATAACATACGGGTCTTTGTAGTCGGCTTCGGTTTCAAACTCGCCACCAAATTCGGTCTCGGCATACTCATTAATGACAGGTACAAACCACTGATTATCATAAGAAACCAAGAGTGGCTTGTCGTTGGCGATGATCTCAGCGAACAGGCTCAATCCAAACAAAATGGTAAATATCCAAAGGGAGATAAAACCACGCTTGTTTGCTTTAAAACGTAACCAACGAGCTTCAGCTAAAGGGTTGTTAAACATTTATTATCAATACCTTTTTATTCATTCGCCATTAACGCGCTTCAAAATCAATTCGAGGATCAACCCAGGTATAAGTCAGGTCGGAGATAATGCTCAGCACCAAACCAAGCAAGGTCATGATATAGAGAGAACTGAACACCACGGGGTAATCTCGCTGAATGGTCGACTCAAAGCCAAGCAGACCGATGCCTTCGAGTGAAAACATCACTTCAATCAACATAGAACCCGTGAAGAAGATACTAATAAATGCACTCGGGAAACCGGCAATAATGATCAACATCGCGTTACGGAAAACGTGCTTGTAGAGAATACTGCTCTCGTCCAAACCTTTCGCTCGCGCAGTCACCACATATTGCTTATTAATCTCATCCAGGAAGGAGTTTTTGGTCAGCATGCTGAGTGTTGCAAAGCCGCCGATGACCATCGCAAAAATAGGCAAAGCTAAATGCCAGAAATAGTCGCCAATTTGCTGATACCAGTTGAGCTGGTCGAAGTTACTCGATACGAGCCCACGCAATGGGAACCAACTGAAGTAGTTACCACTCGCGAACAAAATAATCAGGATAATCGCAAACAAGAAGCCCGGAACGGCATAGCCGACAATCACCACCGCGCTCGACCAAATATCAAAGCGAGAACCGTGATGTATCGCCTTCATAATGCCTAAGGGTATCGAAATCACATAAATGATTAAGGTACTCCAGAGCCCTAAGGAAATGGAGACGGGCAGCCGCTCGATGATGAGATCAATCACGTTACCGCCCTTAAATAGGCTTTCACCAAAGTTAAAGGTTGCGTAATTTTTCAACATATCGAAGTAACGAACGTGAATTGGCTTATCAAAACCAAACTGCTTTTTGATCTCTTCAACCACTTCAGGATCAAGCCCGCGTGAGCCTTTATAGCCACTGGCAGACGCTTGGTCACTTTCGCTTAAATCAACTTCTTGTCCACCACCAGAAAAGCGCTCCATGATTCCAGAGTTATGCCCTTCTAACTGAGCAACGGCTTGTTCCACCAGGCCACCAGGGGCGATCTGAATGATGAAAAAGTTGATGGTGATGATCGCCCACAACGTGGGGATCACCAACAGTAAACGCCGAAATATATACGCGGCCATGCTAACTAACTCCTAGCGACGTTTTTCAGGAAGCAATGCCGCCTTCTCTTCTGAAATCCACCATGTATCGATACCTAAATCGTATTTAGGCAATACATCTGGACGCTCAAACTTGTCCCACATCGCGACGCGGTACTCGCCAACGTGCCATTGCGGGATGTTGTAGAAATTCCACTGCAATACACGGTCAAGTGAACGACCTAACGTAAGCAGCTTTTCAGGATGCTGTTGGTTACGCGCAATTTCTTCTGTTAACGCGTCAACCACCGGATCCATTACACCTGCAGTATTGTAAGTAGAATCAATGTAGTTAGAGTTCCAAACAATCATTAAGTTCTGGCTAGGATAAGGGTTGGCCGAAAACGATGAAGACACCATATCGAAATCACGGTCACGTAAGCGCTTGATGTACTGAGTGGTATCTATGGTACGGATCTTCATCTCGATACCCATGCGCTTAAGGTTCTTTTGAACCGGCGTTGCGATACGTTCCGTGGTTGGACTGTAAATCAACAACTCAAATGACATCGGCTTACCGGTCTTTTCGTTGGTCATCACCTTGTCTTTCAGCACCCAACCCGCTTCTTTCAGCAGTTTGAAAGCGGTACGCATTTGGCTACGAATACGGCCGCTGCCATCGGTGACTGATGGCTGGAATTCTTCAGTAAACACTCTTGGCGGGATTTGATCTTTGTACTGAGACAACAACTCAACTTCAGCTTCGCTTGGTAAGCCTTTCGCTTCATAGTCAGTGTTTTGGAAGTAACTACGAGTCCGTTTGTACTGACCATAAAACATGTTCTTGTTCATCCACTCAAAGTCCATCGCGTACGTTAACGCTTCACGAACTTTAGGATCAGAGAACACAGGAGATTGAATATTGAAGACAAAACCTTGAGTCGTTTCAGGCTTCTCATGGTTGATCTCTTCTTTAATGATGTAGCCTTTATCGAAGTTTGCGCCCGTGTAAGAGTTGGCCCAGAACTTAGCCGAGTTCTCGGTTCGAAGATCGAACTCCCCTGCTTTAAACGCTTCCAGCATTACGGTGTCATCGCGATAGTAATCGTACTGCACCTGCTTGAAGTTATTACGACCAACGTTAACTGGTAGGTCTGCTGCCCAGTAGTTTTCATCTAGACCAGAGGTAACACTTTGGCCTGATTTGTAGCTGATGATCTTATAAGGACCACTACCGACAGGAGGCTCACTTAGAGGCTCAGACAGTTTTCTGTCTTTCCAGAAATGTTTCGGTAGTACACGAGTGCTTTGCGCAAAGCTAAACAGCTTCTCACGGTTTGGCTTGTTCATCTCAATACGAGCAACCGAATCAGAAACAGCCGTTACTGACTCGATTTCTTTGTAATACACGCGATATTGAGGCACACCTTCTTTTGAAAACTTATCAAAAGTGAAGGCAACATCGTGAGCAGTGATTGGTTTGCCATCTTGGAATTTAGCATTTGGGTTGATGTCGATTTCCATCCAAGTGAAATCACTGGCGTAGCGAACCTTTGAAGCAATCAATGGATAGTACGCATCAATCTCGTCGCTCGGAGAAAACATCAAGGTATCGTAAATCTCTCCGGTATAACTTGCAGCAACGCCGCGGGAACCGAATCGATTAAAGCTATCGTAGGTACCTATGCTGCCATAGGTCACTTTGCCCTGCTTTGGCGCATCAGGATTAACGTAATCAAAGTGAGTAAAATCGGCTGGATATTTTGCTTCACCAAAACCAACCAATTGTGTGGTTTCAATAACGGTGACAGCAGGAGTTGATTGGGTACCAGAAGCGTAAGTAACGGAGGGGTGTAAAACAATAAGCGGCAGCATAACTGCACAGGACTTTAAATTAGACCTGAAAAACTGAGTGCGCTGCGAGGCTTTGCGTCGAAAAACTGTTCCCATTTGACTCTCCCTTCAAATGTTATGAATTCGATATTCAAGTTGATTAATCGGCTTTGAATGCATGCCGTTAAAACAAGTATAGGTTCAAATCTAACATCATGTAATAACTAATAAAACCATCAGCACTTCATCTCTGACGGTTTATTTACAAATTACTCGTCACCGCTCGAAACTATTGGATGCAGTTAACGCTGATCGCTTTGATTCCTTTAATTAGCTTGGTGGCGTTGGAAAGCACGGAGATTGCTCTAGCGGGAATGACATAAGCCTCCACGGTTTAGATTCGCTTTGATTCGCTTTGAAAGTGAAATTTAGGTTCTAAATAATCAACAATCTATACTTTACTGGAGTATCCTTGCTGCTTAGGTCTAAATGGAATGACACTTTGAACAAACCAAACCACATAACATTCGCAACGTTCAACCTTCTGAACTATCTCGAATCGCCGAATGCTTACTATGATTTTGAGAACATCTACAGCTTCGATGAATGGCAGAAGAAACAGCACTGGATGGCTGAAACGATTCGTTCATTAGATTGTGATGTGATTGGCTTTCAAGAGATATTTAGCCCACAGTCTTTAGAGCAATTGATGAACGAGCTAGGTTATCCATACTTTGCAGTCGTCGATAGCGCAAACGTTGAAGATGATTACCTATACACCTCACCTGTCGTTGGTATTGCTTCCCGTTATCCGATTGAAAACGTGCAGCCTGTTACGCCAGATTCGAAGTTACTGACAGCGTTCAACCTTGGAGACAATTTCTCATTCAACAGAACGCCTGTTCATGCCACGATTACGTTACCCCATTTAGGTTCAACCGACTGTTATGTGGTGCACTTCAAATCACAACGTCCGACAGAACCCAAAGCAGAATCTATCGATGTGGATAACGCTCAGCAAGGTGAAAAATCACAAAGTGACACGCTCACTCGCTTCCACCAAGAGCAACTTGGCTCTTGGTTATCTAGCGTGCAGCGCGGCCTTGAAGCTCAGATGCTGCATCAATACATCACCAATCATCGTTACCAAACCGATCAGCCTGTTGTGTTAATGGGTGACTTTAATAAGCCTCTATTCAACGACGAGTTTAAAGGGCTATTAAGTTATTCAATAAGCAGAGACGAAAACAGCAAGCATTGGCTTTCCCACTTCCGGTTAAAAGACAGCTGGGATATTTATCATCAATTGCATGAACAAGACTTACTTGAACAACGCAAACCAACCCACTATTACGGTGCCTCTGGTTCTGTTCTGGATTACATTTTAATGTCGAACGAATTTGACTGTCAGAACTCATCAAGCATGATGGAAATCTCTTGCTACACAGTGCTCGACCATCACCTCATCAATCCCAGCTTTGAACACGACCAATTCAGTACTGACCATGCCATCGTTGCTGTCACCGCTCATATCCGTGAAGCCTAGCTATTCGATTACATCTTCAATCGAGAGTTACCTGAGTTGAACATGAAAAAAACCGCAGTCAAAAACTGCGGCCTTCCACTTTAGCCAAACGGGTTGAGCCAACCGACGCCCCATCTAGAAACCGATTTACCGTTTATCCAATTACGGAACTTAAAAGTTATAGGTTGCGCCAAGGTAGAAAGAAGCCAATACAATATCTTTCTCTACCTTTCTTTGTTTCCAAGAGCTGCCTTCGTCAACTTCTACTGTAAATGCATCGGCTTCATAACCAAGTCTCAGACTTAATTCACAAAGTGGCGTGTACTCAACGCCAAAACCAACTCGTACACCTGCACCAGAATCATCTAAATCAGAACTTGAAGGACGTGAACCGTCTGCATACTTCATATCGAGATCGATTGAAGATAAGCCAATTGTACCAAATGGGCGAACGCCATTATCAAACGTATAACCAAGGTTTGCAGCAATCGAAAAGACTTGAGGAGTCCATGTAAAGCCAGCGTTGCTTCTTAAAGGATATTTAGCAACCACATCACCATAATCCGTGTACTGAAGCTCAAGTGATACAATACGGTTAAACTTATAGCCAGCAATGATACGGTAAGCATTGTCTTCTGCTTCAAACGTCACTGGCTCTTTAATTGATGAAAATAGTCCACCATCATCCACGCCAGAAGTACCAATGGCACCACCTAGATACAAGCCACTGTCATCTGCCATTACATTGTTCGCTGCAAACGCTGACATCATTGCGATGCTTAGAATTAATTTATTGTTCATTATTGATTGACCTTACTTATTTCAAATCAAGATCGCTGCGACTTCCACTGCTACACAATCTTGTTAGAGTTATCCGACACCCCGTCGAATTCGCAAGCAGGATAAGCTCACATAAAACAAAAAAATAAATAAAAATATAATCACTTTGTAATCCCAGTCAACAGAATCAGTTAAAACACAACAAATCACTGAATAAAAAAGAAATAAAAAACATCCCGCATTAACTCTAACAATCCATCCCCTTTCAAATCATCCGGTTTTTATGTTTTTTCACCTGGCACTTACGCAAGCTTACTTTCAAGAGTGGCGTGATTTTGCATAATCCACACGCTTTAGTAGCTTGCGACTTAACTCAATCTCAACCATTCAGAATAAGACGAATAGAAACACGATGAACCACACAATAGAGCTCAACGGCTTAATCATTGATACTGACTCTCGAACGATTACTAATGAACAGGGGAATAAAATCACTTTACGCCCTCACCTACTTTCGGTGCTCTGTTTACTGGCAGAAAATCTAGGGGATCCCGTTTCTAGGGAAGATATTATTGATATGTGCTGGGAAGGGGAACTCACTTCTCCTCACATACTTGCTAACGTCATCTATAATCTGCGTAATGTTTTTACGCGTTTAAGAACACCAGACATTCAGATAACCACAATCACCAAGTTTGGCTACATTTTGTCGGTTGACCCTACTTAATTAAATTTAAGCGACATTACATTGTGTCAAAACTGTATGGGCAACAAGCCGTAGCGCACTCTTTATATCTCCATTGAGAACGTATTTATGCAATCAATGGCGTTGATTAAGATCACTAAAAAACGCCGCATCGAAACGTTTCGATGATCGTTATCACACTCTAGCAAAGTGAAGAGTGCAAATGATAAATCAGACACTATTATCACTATCGAAACGTTTCGATGGTTTTTCTTGAGTTGTTCTCAACCCATTAAACGTTATTTTTCGATAGGTCGTGATATGAAAAAAAGTACTCTAATTAATTCTGAACTCTCTTACTTAGTGGCGACTCTTGGCCACACAGATGAAATCACGATTTGTGACGCGGGCTTGCCGATTCCAGATCACGTAACTCGTATTGATCTTGCCTTAACTCATGGTGTTCCGAGCTTTCAGCAAACAGTAAAAACCATGCTGGATGAATCTCAGATTGAAGGCGTTGTGATTGCAGAAGAGTTTGCGAAAGTAAGCCCAGACCATCACGCTGCACTGATTGATTTAGTTAAGACAGAAGAAGCGCGTTGCGGCAAATCGCTTTCGATTACTTACATCACTCATGAAGAATTCAAAGAGCGAACGCATGACAGCCGCGCGGTTATTCGCACTGGCGAATGCACGCCATACGCAAATGTTATTTTCCAAGCTGGCGTAACCTTTTAACTCAAGCTCAGCGTTTGAACCTAAGCGCAACGACAGCTCAGTGTCATCACTGAACCAAGCAATATTTATGCAGAACAATCAAATACAACTGGCCCCGAGTAAAGGAACCGACATGACTCAAGCCATTTTAGAACTTAGCTCAATTGAGAAAGCCTTCCCAGGTGTTAAAGCACTAGATAAGGCAAGCCTCAACGTTTACCCAGGGCGCGTAATGGCGTTAATGGGGGAAAACGGTGCAGGTAAATCAACGTTGATGAAAGTGCTTACCGGCATTTACCACTTGGACGGCGGCACTATCGCATACCAAGGTAAACCCGCAGCATTTAAAGGACCACGTGATTCACAACAAGCTGGCATTAGTATCATTCACCAAGAATTGAACCTAATTCCTGAGCTAACCATCGCCGAGAACATCTTCTTAGGTCGTGAAATCACAGGCACCATGGGACGTATCTTGTGGAACGAAATGTACCAAGAAGCGGACAAGCTACTTAAACGCCTTAACGTAAAACACAGTTCAAAAACTCCTTTAGGTCAGCTAAGCCTTGGTGAGCAGCAAATGGTAGAGATAGCGAAAGCCCTATCGTTTGAATCTAAGGTCATCATCATGGATGAGCCAACGGATGCACTAACCGATACCGAAACTGAGTCTCTATTTAAAGTAATTAACGAACTACGTGATGAAGGCTGTGGCATTGTTTACATCTCTCACCGTTTGAAAGAGATCTTTGAGATTTGTGATGACATCACCGTGCTTCGTGACGGTAAGTTCATTGGACAATGTGAAGTAAAAGACACCGACGAAGATGGCCTAATCGAGATGATGGTTGGCCGTAAACTGGACGAGCAATATCCACGTATCGGACAGAGCCACGGTGAAACCTGCCTTGAAGTGATTGGCCTGACTGGTTCTGGTGTTCATGACGTGAGCTTTACTCTAAAGCGCGGCGAGATTCTTGGTGTATCTGGCCTAATGGGTGCAGGTCGTACCGAACTGATGAAAGTGATTTACGGTGCCCTTCCAAGTGAACGCGGCGTCATCAACCTAGAAAACAAAACCATCAACCCGGTAAGCCCGAAAGATGGCTTGGCGAATGGCATTGCTTACATCTCTGAAGACCGTAAAGGCGATGGCTTAGTTCTAGGGCTTTCAGTGAAAGAGAATATGTCTTTATGTTCACTTGACCTACTGACAAAGAGCGGTCAAATCCAACATAAAGACGAAGTGATCGCCGTGGATGACTTCATCAAGCTCTTCAACATCAAAACCCCGACTCGCGAGCAAATCATTGGCAACCTTTCTGGTGGTAACCAACAGAAAGTGGCTATCGCTAAAGGCTTGATGACAAAACCAAAAGTATTGATTCTCGATGAGCCAACGCGTGGTGTCGATGTCGGTGCTAAGAAAGAGATTTACCAACTCATTAATAAGTTTAAAGCCGATGGCATGAGCATTATTTTGGTCTCATCTGAAATGCCAGAAGTGTTAGGAATGAGTGACCGCATCATGGTGATGCATGAAGGCCGTGTAAGCGGTGAATTTGATGCTAAAGAAGCAAACCAAGAATTATTACTGGCGTGTGCGGTCGGTAAAAAGATCAACGAGGACGCAGCATGAGTACTAAAACCATGAGCAAAACAACTGAAACTGAAGCGCCAAAGAAAAAACCGTTAATCAGCAAAGAATGGCTGATTGATCAAAAGTCATTGATTGCTTTGATCTTCCTGATTGTTGTCGTTTCTTTCTTAAACCCAAACTTTTTTACTGTCGACAACATTCTGAATATCCTGCGTCAAACCTCGGTTAACGCGATTATCGCAGTAGGTATGACACTGGTTATTTTAACCGCGGGTATCGACTTGAGTGTCGGCTCTGTACTTGCGCTTTGTGGTGCATTCGCAGCCAGCATGATTGGCATGGAAATCCCTGTCATGATCGCAGTACCAACCGCTCTAGTAGCTGGTGCAGCATTAGGTGCTATTAGTGGTGTGATTATCGCCAAGGGTAAAGTTCAAGCCTTCATCGCAACGCTTGTAACCATGACACTACTTCGCGGCGTAACCATGGTTTACACCGACGGTCGCCCTATCTCAACAGGCTTCACTGACACAGCAGACGCATTCGCTTGGTTCGGTACAGGCTACGCAATGGGCATCCCAGTTCCAGTATGGATCATGGTCGTGGTGTTCGCAGCAATATGGTACCTATTAAACCACACACGTTTTGGTCGCTACGTTTACGCACTGGGTGGCAACGAATCAGCAACTCGCCTATCAGGCATCGACGTAGACAAAGTGAAAATCGGCGTTTACGCAATCTGTGGCCTGCTAGCTGCAGTGGCTGGCATCATCGTGGCCTCTCGCTTGTCATCGGCTCAACCTACCGCAGGTATGGGTTATGAGCTAGACGCCATCGCAGCCGTGGTTCTTGGCGGCACAAGCTTAGCGGGCGGTCGTGGTCGCATCATGGGTACATTGATTGGTGCACTGATAATCGGCTTCCTAAACAACGCCCTAAACCTATTAGACGTATCTTCTTACTACCAAATGATTGCAAAAGCAGTGGTTATTCTTCTGGCAGTATTGGTCGATAACAAAAACAAATAAGACTCTAGTTTGAGTCAATGCAACACCCTGCTTTATCTATAGAAAACCCATAGAAAAAGCACCTTTAATAAAAAGATCTATCAGTAACAAACCTATAAACATTAAATCTATAAATAATGTAACAACGAGCTAGGGTTATCCAACCTAGCTCACCCTACATAAAGGACTTACACCATGAAAAAATTAGCGACTCTTATTTCTGCTGCCCTTCTTTCTACAACAGTATCTGTGTCTGCACAGGCGCAAGATACAATGGCAATCGTTCTGTCTACACTGAATAACCCATTCTTTGTAACCATGAAAGATGGCGCAGAAGCGAAAGCAGAAGAGCTAGGCTACAAGCTTATCGTTCTTGATTCTCAAAACGATCCAAGCAAAGAGCTTTCGAACATTGAAGATCTAACCATTCGTGGTGTTAAGGCAATCCTGATTAACCCTACAGATTCAGACGCAGTGTCTAACGCAATTCGCATTGCTAACCGTTCAAACATCCCTGTACTAACACTAGACCGTGGTGCAAGCCGTGGTGACGTAGTGAGCCACATTGCTTCTGATAACGTAATTGGCGGTGAAATGGCGGGTCACTACATCATGGAAAAAGTGGGCGAGAAAGCGAAAGTAATTCAACTTGAAGGTATCGCGGGTACATCGGCTGCTCGTGAACGTGGCGAAGGCTTCATGAACGCAGTAAACGGCAGCGACCTTGAGCTTCTTGCAAGCCAACCTGCTGATTTCGACCGTACTAAAGGTCTGAACGTAATGGAAAACTTGCTTGCTGCTAACCCAGATGTACAGGCGGTATTCGCTCAAAACGATGAAATGGCACTAGGTGCTCTTCGCGCCGTTCAAGCTTCAGGTAAAGAAGTGATGATCGTTGGCTTTGATGGCACTGAAGACGGTATCGCTGCTGTTAACCGCGGCCTACTAGGCGCAACGGTTGCACAACAGCCTGACCTAATCGGTTCTTTAGGTATTGAAATAGCAGACAAAGTACTGAAAGGCGAGACAGTAGACGAGTACGTACCAGTAGCTCTAAAAATCATCGCTAAGTAAGCTTGTTTGTTACTAAGTAATTCAGTTTAACGCTGAGATCTAATTAAGCAGGGAGTCCCCTATCTCCCTGCTCATTAGCTCACTAACTTGCGACTCAAAAAAAAACAAAAAAACCGACAGTGCATCGCTGTTTCTCATAAGCCGTCTAACAAGGCGAGCAATTTACGTAATGAGAAAGACCCATGCATTTTCAAATACGATATATCATAAGGCTCGTATCATGACTCAACTGATTGTTTTAGGTAGCGTTAACGCTGACCACGTACTGCAAGTTCCTTCGTTCCCTCGTCCGGGTGAAACCTTGATTGGCGGTAACTATCAGGTCATCCCTGGCGGCAAAGGCGCAAACCAAGCCGTAGCGGCAGCAAGATTAAACGCAGACATTGGCTTCATCGCCTGTGTCGGTGACGACCCATTTGGTATCAATATTCGTCAAGATTTGGCTAAAGACGGCATCAACATCGACGGCGTGATCGTTGCAGACAACACGCCGACAGGCATCGCGATGATTCAAGTATCAGCAACGGGCGAAAACAGCATTTGTCTTTCTGCGGAAGCCAACAACGAGCTAACTTGCGACCAAATCGAACCGCATCTAGAGAAGATTCGCGGCGCTAAATACCTGCTGACTCAACTTGAAACGCCAATTGAAGGCATTGAATACGCAGCAAAAGTAGCAAAAGAGAGCGGCACGCAAGTGATTCTTAACCCGGCTCCTGCTCGTCCTCTATCAGATACACTATTGGCGTGTGTTGATGTGATCACACCAAACGAAACAGAAGCAGAAGTGCTGACGGGCATTACCGTGACGGACAATGCATCTGCTCATCAGGCAGCTTTGGCTTTGCATGCTAAAGGCATCGAGACTGTAATGATCACGCTAGGCGCGAAAGGCGTTTGGGTGAGTCATCATGGTCAAGGTAATAAAGCTAGCGAAGGTGAATTAATCGCAGGTTTCCGTGTTGAAGCAACGGACACAACCGCTGCTGGTGACACCTTTAACGGCGCATTAGTCACTGGCTTGCTTGAAGACATGCCATTAGAACGCGCGATTAAGTTTGCTCACGCTGCCGCTGCCATTTCAGTGACTCGCTTTGGCGCTCAAACATCGATTCCAAGCCGCGCTGAAACCGATGCGTTTTTGGCAGAGCAACTGTCTGCTTAGCTTGATACCTATTTGAAGGGTTAACTCCTGAACTAAACCGTAGTTAACGGATGTAAGCCTTCAAATTCGGTAACAACAAATATCAAGCATAAGCCCCTGTTTTCAGGCAGAATATCGCCCAACGTGGAAAAGTGATTCCCACAAGGATTTTATATGGCAACAATGAAAGACATCGCTCGGGTTGCAAAGGTTTCAACGTCTACCGTGAGCCATGTGATGAACAAATCACGTTTTGTCAGTGAAGAGATTGCTGAGCGTGTTAACAGTGCGGCCAAAGAACTCAACTACGCGCCGTCTGCATTAGCTCGCAGCTTAAAAATGAAGCAAACCAAAACCTTGGGCATGTTGGTTACCACCTCTACCAACCCATTCTTTGGTGAAGTAGTGAAAGGTGTTGAACGTCGTTGCTACGAAAAAGGCTACAACCTCATCCTATGCAACACCGAAGGCGATAGCGAACGCATGAAATCCTCTATCGATACCTTGCTGCAAAAGCGTGTCGATGGCTTGATGCTGATGTGTTCAACGCTTGAAGGTCAACATATCGATGTGTTCGAGCGCTACCCAGAGTTGCCTGTCGTGGTAATGGACTGGGGTCCAATGCTGTTCGCAAGTGATAAAATCCAAGACAACTCGCATCAAGGTGGCTACATGGCAACCAAACACCTGATCGATAATGGTCACTCGGATATTGGCTGTATTACTGGCCCACTGCATCGCAACCAAGCCTCTTCTCGTTATCAAGGCTATAAGCAAGCAATGGAAGAAGCGAATTTAGAGATCAACCCTAAGTGGATTGTTGAATCCAACTTCGAATGCGATGGTGGCTTTGATTCTTACCAAACATTGAAAGCTCGTGGTCAAATGCCTTCGGCTTTGTTCGTTAGTAACGACATGATGGCGATGGGTGTGATTCATGCGGCAGCTCAAGATGGCACATTGATTCCAAATGACCTGTCTATCATTGGCTACGATGACATCCACTTATCTAAGTACATGACACCCGCTTTAAGCACAATCCACCAGCCAAAGCACCGTTTAGGTAAAGCGGCGGTCGATACCCTGTTAAGCCGACTACAAACGCCAGACGCCTACCCGCAAGTCGTTGAACTAGAACCGACTCTTGTAGAGCGAAGCAGCGTAAAAGCGATTTAGGGCTCAACCTGCCCATGATACAGTTGAAAGCTAGCTTATTCGGGCTAGCTTTTTTGTCTTTGGTACATAATTACGACTTTTAGTTGCTCCCTAAATACCCTTTATATGCAGGACTTACATCCCCAACGTATGCATTTGCGCGCTTAGCAACTATTTACGCACTTAGCTACTCATTATCATCTACACTAACAATGAAATGACATCGACATGGAGAGCGCTGTTTTATGATCGCGGGTTGGTTTGACAACATATCCCTACAGAAGAAGCTATTGGTTAGCTTTTTTATTCCTATCGCTTTGATGCTTATCGTTGCTTTTTCTGTTCATGACAACACCCGAAATATTGTGAAAGACAATAATTGGGTCGTTCATACACACAAAGCCATCGCTCGGGCTCAAGAACTTCTCAGCCTAACAGTAGACATGGAAACAGCTCAGCGTGGCTATCTGATCTCCGGTGACCTCGTGTTTTTAGAACCCTACTACTTAGCACTTGATGTATGGCCTCAAAAAATTCAAACCCTTGAGACTCAAGTGAGTGACAACCCACCTCAAGTAGAACGCCTTAATCGAATTGATGCTATCCACAACACATGGCTAGAAAAATCAGGAGAGAAAGAGATCATGCAGCGCAACCTCGTGAACACAGGTGAAGCTGAAATGCAGAGTGTTGTCTATCTCACTCAGCAGCAAACCGGAAAAAAGCTGATTGATGAGGTCCGTCAAGAGATTGCTCAATTTATTGAAATTGAACAACAACTTATCAGTGTCAGAGTCGCCAAGTCCGAAAGCTCAGCCAATCAAACCAGTTATGTACTCATTCTGGGAACACTGTTTTCGGTGTTTATCTCACTCCTTGTCGCTACGTGGTCGTCCAAGCGAATAAAACGAAGATTACACACTCTACTTCAAGCAGCGAACCAAGTTGCCGCTGGCCATTTGAAACAAGGCGCTGCGACTCTCGAACTTGGTTCAAAGAACGACAGCCAAGACGAAGTGGCTCTCCTCACACAAAGCTTTCAAAAAATGACAACAAACCTCGTAAAAAATGACAGCGAAATGCGAGAGAAAAATCACGAGTTAGTCGAAGAAAGAACCAAAGCAGAAGCGGCGGTAAAGGCTAAGAGCGAGTTTCTGTCGACTATGAGCCACGAGATTCGAACGCCAATGAATGGAGTACTTGGTATCTCCCAGATCATTGCCAGCCAAACCCAAGAGCCGGAAACAAAAGAGAACATCGATCTCATTCTCGATTCTGGCCATCATTTAATGACGATACTCAACGACATATTAGATTTCTCGAAAGTGGAAGAAAATAAACTTGAGTTAGACTTTGCACCCTTTAATTTTGTCCAAGTAATACAACCTGTACGTAGCGCGCTTAAACCCTTGGCCGATGAAAAAGGCATTCGCCTGTTAATCGAAAATAATATACCAACAAGCATCCAGCTGATCGGAGACTGTGCAAGATTACGTCAGATCATGTTCAACTTGGGCGGTAATGCGACCAAATTTACTAAAGAAGGTCACGTATCCATTCAAGCGGATCTCAACAGACCAAACAACCAACTTATTCTCACGGTAACAGACACGGGTATTGGCATTCCAAAGGACAAACACGAGCAAATTTTTAATTCGTTTGAACAAGCTGACACTTCAACCACAAGAAAGTTTGGCGGGACGGGGCTTGGCCTCGCGATCGTTAAGAATCTAGTCAACTTAATGAATGGTGAAATAACACTGACGAGCGCTGTTGGGCTTGGCACAAAATTCCAAGTTTCTCTACCTATCGCATGGCAAGAAGGAAAAACAGGGGATATCGTCACACCAGTAATCAATACAGAAAACCTGACTTGTGATTCATTGCGTATTTTATTGGTGGAAGACAATCGTATTAATGCGATCGTGGCACAAGGCTTCTGTGAAAAGCTCGGCCATCATGTTGATCTTTCGGAGAATGGCAAATTGGCAATTGAACGCCTCAAAACCAATCAATACGAACTGATCTTGATGGACAATCACATGCCGGAAATGAACGGGATCGAGACCACTCAGTACATCCGCGAGAAACTAAAACTCGACACCTTGATATTCGCCTACACGGCCGATGTTTTCCGTGAAGCTCATGACAACTTCATTCAAGCCGGTGTCGACCATATTCTGACTAAACCTCTACAACAAGAGAGCTTTTTCGACGCCCTGCAACAATTTTCGAATCGATTACCTAAGCAAATAAAAACCGAAGGCTCGAGTGACATCGAAAACATCGTCGAACTTCATCGCAAGCCAATTGAAACACTGAGATTAACAGAAGAAGAGATAAGTCAGTCAGAAGTAATACGCATACTTAAAGACGACACGGAAGGATTCAGCTTACTTATCGATTCAACCATTATTGAGTTCGAACAGTCTGTTGATCGAGTCATCGAATACTATTTATCGAAGGAGTTAGAGCCACTATGTCGCACCCTGCACTCCATTAAAGGTATGTCGTTAAACTTAGGTCTCAACATGCTTTCTAAGCAGGCATTAGAGCTAGAAGTGCAAGCAAAAGACCAGCAACTGCCTGATATTGAACTGCTGCAAAAGCTGCTCAATCGACTTACGGTCAACATACATCAAGCTCAGCGGATGAAAGCGGTTAATTCGATTGAGCGCCAGACTCAAATGAATGATAAAACTTAAAAAAATTCACTCTCAAACCAAAGCGCAAGGTTTAATCACTTTGCGTTTTTCGATCTTATGTCGCTCTAGTCTTTGTTCTAACGATTTAACGGTCTAACGGTCTAACGGTTTAACAGGGCGGTTATTTGCTGGATCTCATTTTCGACATCAATACCATTGTATTGCGGCGCAATCGAGGGATCTTGAATACTCACAGTTTCTACAGATTGCTTGTCGTTGAGCTGAAGCATTAAGTCTCCCTTTGGTGAATAGGTTCTACTGCTACCACAATAAGTCGCGGTAAACGCATCAACCACATCCTGCCTAACGCGATTACACGTCACGACATGACACCCCTCTTCTAAAGCTCTTGCTTGAGCAATAGCAAAGCTGTGGTGACCGCCAAAGTTGGCCGGGTGCAGAATAACG
This sequence comes from Vibrio sp. 10N.237.312.B06, assembly GCF_041464685.1. Lineage (NCBI taxonomy): Bacteria > Pseudomonadati > Pseudomonadota > Gammaproteobacteria > Vibrionales > Vibrionaceae > Vibrio > Vibrio sp. 10N.237.312.B06. Next base: position 3,175 of record NZ_JBFSPI010000040.1, on the reverse strand, counting down.
TCGACCGACTGATACGCTCTCATGATCTCCGGGAACCAAATATCAAAGCAAATCGCAACACCAAACTTTAAGCCCTTGAGCTCAAATGTAAGGAGCTCACACCCACGTGAAAAATACTGTTTGTCGAATTTGGTTTGACTGACTTTTCTGTATTTATGAAGTAAACCTGAACCATCAACCACCACGACGCTATTGTAATATTGGCAGCTATCTTTCTCTGCAATACCAGCAACAATCAAGGTGTGATGCTTCGCTGCCATCTGAGTTAATGAATCAATAGTAGTACTGTCGTTGAAGTCTTCAGCCAGTTCATGAATTTCTTCAGCATCGTTAAAAATGTATCCTGTAGTGAACAATTCAGGCAACAGAGTGATATCCCCAACTGTCGACTCCGCTTCCAAAAGATCAGAGACCGACTCAATGTTCTTTTGTTTGTTTTTGTATTCAACCTCAAGCTGAATAAGGGTGATGCTGACATTATTCAAAATCGAATCCTTGCTAGGTAATACTTCAAACTGTAACGCTTCAAGCTTTAATACTTCAAACTAGAAACTAAGAACTAGAAACTAAGAACGACAGAGTAAGACAATCCCCTATCACTTTCTTATTCACACGCCAAAGGTTGAAGCAGGAGCACAGTCCTGTACGCATTTCAAACCTGCCTACGGCGCTAATTTAGGCTCTGGTAAAACGGGAGGCGTGCTGTCCATATAGGTTAAGAAATTTGCCCACACTTCATGCGTGCGCTGCTTGGTTAACGTTGTCTTGCAGGAAAGCGCCATAACCCCTCGTATTGAACCATCACGCCATTGGGTGTACACAGAGTTACAATGAGCCGACATGTACGCCTGCCAGCTGTCTTGAGCCACCTTGATTGAACTAACCAACTCCGCATCATATGCATTGTGTTCAAAGCTCGCTGCAAGGTATTTATCCAGTTCCGCTTGTGCAGATTCCAACTCAATTGCCGCACAGTGATTAATCTCTAGCGTGTTCATAGCATTCTCGCAATCGACTGTCTTTTCAACAGCGAGCACAGAGCACGAGAAGTAAGCCAAACCGAACAGTGTTATCACTCTTTTCATAAAAATCCTTGATTCTGTCATCAATAAATTTGCGACATGTTTCGATTAACTGAAACACAGGTTATTGAGTCAATTTCCTTCAATATCCCAATCGTATATAACTCTAGTCTTTATAGGGTTATAAATATCTTTTATTCGTATTAGTACTGCAAAACCAAGTAAAACCCACAAAGAAAAATCGACTAAACATCAATATGTTACTGGTAAAATCGAAAAAACATTATCTTTATCAATAATTCATGCGTTTATTCACAATATTTATCATTTTCCTTGCTACCTAATCGTTAAATTTATAAATTAAATCGAATGCTCACTTAGATCGGTAGTCTTACTCCAACTATGGATATCAATTACCCGAATATTGCTAAAACATCTTTATGCTTCGTTGTTTCCTTTTGTATATCAATGGCAATGCTCATTCCGGCTACGCCTTTTCATTACCAAACGTTGACTGAAGACTCATCCAAACAACTAGAGCAAAAACTGAGGCACATTCAATCTCAATTCGATTACTTTTTGACTGAGGTTGAGCACGGGCAATCATGCGAGTCCGTGGTTACTCGGCTGAGACAAACGGTTTTTGATACCGACTGGATTAAAGAAGCGGCGTTGTTTAATAAAAATGACCAATTTTATTGTTCAACAACAGAAGGTGACGTCTCATTCCGTCTCTTTAAATCCATCAGAGAGCGCTTGAATTCCGATCCAAACATGACCACGTTGTCTTATACCAATGCTGCGATCACTAAAGTCAATTCCATCATGCTCATTTCTTCTAACGAAGATAATGCGGGAATTAGCTTAATGATCCCTCCTCATTTCCTGTACGACATAGTAAATCGAAATCTATCCAATTTTGGTATCGAATCAAAAGTAAAAGTAATTGATAAAAACATATCCTTACCAAAGGAAGGGACATATTTGCAGAAAGTAGTCATTGTTTCTGATAAATACCCACTAACCGTTACCTCATATATTGGGTATCAATATTACTTTAATTACCTCTTACGTTACTCTTGGTTCGGTTTCCTATTTGCGGGAATCGCGACAATTATCGCCGTGTCTATCAGGCACAATAAACAAAACCACAGAAGCTTAGAGTATTCATTATCTGATGCGCTAAGAAACGATCACTTGCATGTCCACTTGCAGCCTATCGTTAACCATAATACTCATGAAATAGTCGGTTGTGAGTCTCTGTTGAGGTGGCATGACCCAATTGAAGGTAACGTCTCTCCCGCAATATTCATCCCTCTTGCAGAAAGCTTAGGGTTAATAGAAGACCTCACGTACTTCGTGTTACGTGAAGTATTAGCCATGATCAACAGCAACCAACACCTGTTTCAATCAAGGTATGTCAGCGTCAACATAAGCCGGAATGTGCTATCAAATAGCAACTTCGCAAGCAAGGTGAGTCATATATACAAGAAGAACCCAGACATTCTCAAACAGGTGGTTTTTGAAGTCACAGAGGATGGTGAATGTTCTGATGCCGATATGGTTAAGATTAAAGACAACCTGACTAAACTATCGAATATGGGCGTAAGAGTTGCGATTGATGATTTTGGTACGGGCTATGCGGGCTTAGACTTTGTGAGACAGTTCCCGTTTAGCATTCTCAAAATCGATCGCGTGTTTGTGAAAAACATTTCAGACGAATCAAGCCTTGGTATCCCTTTGCTGGAGTCCATGCTTCAGTTGTCCCGCACCTTAGGTATGCAAGTCATCGTCGAAGGGGTTGAGTACGAATCCCAAGTGAACATCTTGTCTAAACTGGGCGTCGACTATATCCAAGGCTTCTATTTTTATAAGCCGATGCCAATAAGCCTAACGATAAGTTTGCTCAGACAGCAACATATGGCTGCAGATAATGAAGACAAACTCTCATCCACCTCAACGCCAGAATGGGAACAAGTCTAAGCAGACTCATTGATGGCAGCAGGCCTCACAATCTTTTTACATCGAGTTAGGACACTCGGAGCGTTTCCAATGAACATAAGAGCGTAGTTCACGCCCCTAAAATATATGCGTGTTATCTAGGGCGTGTTGATCTTTGCTGTACATTTCGCGTTCAACAATACATCGGTAGC
>NZ_JBFSPI010000039.1:0-45300 GCF_041464685.1 Vibrio sp. 10N.237.312.B06 | reverse complement strand
GTCAAACCTATGCGAGTCACCCCAGCAGAGCTGGGGGTTTATCAATGTTTAATTATATTTTGTCCTTTAGTTCAGCCTTTTACTTATGACTTGGTCACACTATGATTGCAGGCTTCCGCAAATTGTTTTTTATAAGATTATGGTCACGCTAACGCGTCTGTAAGTTTATGAATTGTAATAGGAAGCTAGGCACTCAACCGAGATTTGTTATGTATGATAACCATTATTGTGTCTGTTAGAACCGCATGACCTATCAAACATCAGACTCATAACTGAACGATATTATTCCAACGCAAGTTAATCAGACCTCACCTCATCTAGAAGCATATTACCGATGCAATTCGGCATATTCTTACTGAACACTGACTCGCCTATCTCCAGGCACTATGTCAAAATACTCGCCCTCACGACGACAACACATAAAGAACCACGGATATGAATTTTCAAGCTGCTATTTTTGATATGGATGGACTGCTGCTCGACACCGAGCGACTTTGTATGCAGGTTTTTGAAGAAGCATGTCACGCGCAAGGTGTTCCGTTTTTGCAGGATGTTTACCTAGGCATCATTGGCTGTAACGCAAAAACCATCGAACAGATTTTTAGAAATGGCTACGGTGAAGGGCTAGATTACCCAGCGCTGAACAACGAATGGCGCACACGCTACAGTGCGATTGTTAAGCACCAAGCTATCCCAGTAAAAGACGGCGTGATTGAGCTTCTTGAGTGGCTGAAATCAAACGACATTCCAATCGCGGTGGCGACCTCCACTCAGCTTGATATCGCGAAAAAGAAGCTTGAGCTGGCTGGCCTAGATTCTTACTTCACCTCACTAAGCACAGGCTGTGAAGTCACCAATGGTAAGCCTCACCCCGAGATCTACCTGCTAGCGGCAGAACGCCTAGGTGTTGCCCCTGAAGCCTGCCTAGCGTTTGAAGACTCAAACAACGGTATTCGCGCATCAATGGCAGCCAACATGATCAGCTTCCAGATCCCTGATTTAGTAGAACCTTGTGACGAAGTAAAAGCGCTTGGACACACCATCAGCCCTTCTCTGCATGATGTGTTAGCGCAGCTTCAACAAGCCGCTGCATAAGCTCTGATTACCGTTGATAACGCTTTAATCAACACAGAATAACCTTTCTATTAAGCCGACTCACAGAGTCGGTTTTTTTGTGGGTATTCCTTTTATAAAAGATAAAAAATCACGCTAGAAACTGTTACAGTCGATGTGAAACTGATGCTAAGTGACAAGCAACATTGATAACGTCTAGAAAGGGAGAAAGAGACGCGTGATTGAAAGATTTGAAAGCCAACTGCTTGATTTTGCAAAACAAGAAATGACACAAGATGCCGCGCACGACATCAGCCATATTAAGCGCGTAGTCAAAACTGCCAAGGCTTTATGTACTCAAGAACAAGCTAAGCTTGAAGTCGTGGTGCCCGCCGCTTACCTTCATGATTGCTTCACCTTTCCCAAGAACCATCCAGACAGAGCCCAAAGCTCACAAATGGCAGCAGACAAAGCCATCTCTTATCTCAAATCTATCGAGTATCCTGCGTCCTATCTTGATGAGGTCCATCATGCCATTGTCACGCACAGCTACAGCGCCAACATCACACCTGAAACGTTAGAAGCTCAAATCGTCCAAGATGCCGATCGCCTAGATTCTCTCGGTGCGATTGGCATTGCTCGCTGCCTGTATGTGGGTCAAAGCTTTAACGCAGAGCTCTATAACCATCAAGACCTATTCGCTGAACATCGTGACTTGGATGACAAGCATTACAGCGTCGACCACTTCTACGTGAAGCTGTTTAAACTCGCTGAAACCATGAATACAGAATCCGCCAAGTTAGAAGCCAACAAGCGCACTGACTACATGCGTGGTTTTCTCTCTCAATTAGCGACAGAAGCTTAACGGCTTAGAAAACAGACACACGATAAGGAAGAGAAAAGGATATGGAAATAAACCGCTTTAAAGCATCCGACGCTGAAGAGATCGTCACTTGGTTTACATCCTTAGAAGACTACGTTCTATGGGGAGGGAGAACATTTGGTTGGCCGTTAAAAGCCGCCTCCATCATCGAGAGATCTCAAGAGCCACATGTAGAGCTTTACACATTCTCCACGCCTTGCACTAATGCCAATGACTTGCTCGGCTTTATGGAATTTCAACGTATGTCAGACAGTGAACTTCGATTCTGCCGAGTTGCGATTCACCCAAACCAACGAGGCAAAGGGCTTGGGCAATCCATGATAGAAAGTGCATTAGACGCTGCAAAACAAATACCGAATGTCACCACCATCAGCTTGGCGGTCTTTCAACAGAATATCGGCGCAAAACGTTGCTACGACAAAGCGGGCTTTGAGGTGGTAGACAAAGAACCGAGCGTCAAAGAATTCAATGGCAAAACCTGGCCCCTATATCAAATGGAATTAAAGCTCGGTTAGTATGTTTTACTCGGCTCGATCGTTTTAATTAACAGAATGATTTTAATTGCCAGATTTGACCCCATATCATTAAACATTGCTCCACACTCAAGATACACAGATGTAATTTGGAACCTTCAATGACCCAAGAAAAATTCGACACCATTTATCAACGTGCCACTCACCGTAAAGGCGGAGCGGCCGAGCTCGAAAAGATTGTTCGTGCGCCCCTTTCACAAGCTGAGCTATCACAAATCACAGACGACCGTTGGTTGGCCGCCTTTACTGAAAAGGTATTCCAATGTGGTATTTCGTGGAATGTGGTGAGAAAGAAGTGGCCGCAATTTGAAGAAGTGTTCTTTGAATTCAATATCGAAAAAATGCTGATGCTACCGAATGAAATGTGGGAACAGAAAGCGCAAGACCCGCGCATTATTCGCCACCTTACTAAAGTGATGACTATCCCTGCCAATGCCACCATGATCCACAATGCCAAGCGTGAAGCCGATTCATTCTCGCAAATGGTTGCCGACTGGCCATCAGAACGTATCACAGAGCTGTGGGATTACCTGAAAAAACACGGCAAGCGACTAGGTGGTAATACTGGTGCCTACACTCTGCGTCAAATGGGTAAAGACACCTTCATCTTGTCGTCGGATGTTGAAGCGCACCTACGCAGTACCGATGTGGTGGATAGCGGCCGTAACACCAAGCGAGCACAACTGGCAGCGGGTAAAGCCTTCAACGAATGGCAGCAACAGTCAGGTCGTAGCCTGAGCGAAATCAGCCAGATCGTTGCCTACAGCTGTGGTGATAATCGCGTTTAGTGGTCACCATAGTTAATTAAAGAACCCGTCCAGATTTATCTAGCCTTTAAAGACCCGTTGCGGATGCCACTGGTCTTTTTTGTGACTCATTCAAAGAAATGTAAATTAACCGCTGACAGACAACGATCTTCGGTGACGCCAAGTCATTATGTTGATAGGTTAATGTTTATACATCTCGATTTCATACGTATCTATAGCGCTCTCTAAAACATTCGTTTCTCCGCTAAATGGAGGTACTAAACCTAGAAAGGAATTCTATGTTCGAACAGGTCATCAGCATTCTGTTTCCCGTTTTTGCTTTAGCCAGTGCTGGCTTTGCGGTCGGTCGTTGGCTAAAGCCCGATTTCAAACCGATCAATCGCATCAACATGGATGTGTGCATCCCTGCGCTAGTGTTTGCATCGCTGACCACCATGCCTCTCGACACAGAGCAATTGCCACTCATAACCGCTTCTTTGGTCGCGGTGTTAGTGCCTGCTTTATTGATGATTCCGATCTGTAAGATCTTTAAGCTCAATTTCAAGGCTTGGGCTTGGGCTCCGCCACACATGTTCCGTAATAGTGGCAACCTAGCCATTCCCCTATTCACCTATACCTTTGGCGAGAGCGCACTAGCCCCTGCGGTATTACTATTTATGGTATCGGCATGTGTCCATATTAGTGTTGGCTTAGCGCTATTGAGCGACGGTAATCCGATCAAACAGATCCTCAAGATGCCAATTTTCTTAGCGGCTGCACTAGCGATGACGCTCAACCTGTCTGGAATTACCGTGTGGAATCCGATCTACGAAGCCACATCACTGCTTGGGCAAGCTGCCGTTCCTATTATGCTGCTGTCGCTGGGTTCGCAAATGGTCAACTTGAGACTGAGCGGATTAAAGGTCGGCTTGTTGTGTACGGCTCAATCCCTATTTACAGGGGCGATCGCTTTTACCATCATCTACTTCTTTATCCCGCTGCCGACGCTGCACTTACAAATGATGGTACTGTTCACCATGCTGCCACCCGCTGTGATGAACTACCTGTTTAGAGAGGTTCAATGTCGAGCCCCCTAAGGTCGCGTCCATGGTGTTGTTTGGCAACTTCCTAAGTGTGGTTACCCTACCAATCTTGTTGTCGTTCGCACTGTCTTTATCGAGTTGAACCCCAAGCTAAAGGAAGGTTTGTCATTCGTTGCAGTTATAAAAAATGGGCAGATAAACTGCCCATTTTTGTGTTCAGAAAGTTAGGAATTAGAGTTAACTACTTCCAGAATTGAATGCTATTGAAGTCTTTGTATTGCTTTGTCGCTGCATCATATTTCGCTTTCATTGCAGTAAACTCAGCATCCGTTAAACCAGAAGCTGATGTAGAGTCTAGCTCCACTGCCTGAAGAATATCAGACGCACTTTTTTTCAAGCTAGCAACCGACACTTTCTTACTGCCATCATTCGTAAGAGTAGAAGTGGTCACTTTCTTTTTACCAGCAAGGTCAGCGGCTGTTGCTGAACAATCCTTTCCTCGATTAAATCCAGTGTACCAAGTTACCGTTGCCTTACCGTCAGCAATTTGCTTAATCGTACAAGCATCAGGGCTCAGACCAACTAATTTATTAGCGTTATTGAAGTTATAAGCGATCAAATCAGACGAGGCTTTGCTAGAGTACGTGTCCTTTTGCTCAATATTGTTGTCGACAGAAGAACGCGCTAAACGGCTAACCGCTGCAGCAAAGTAGAAATCACCGTTAACATTAGAAGGCGCTACATGATCCTTTATCACCCAATGGAACGCTGTCTTTTTGTTGTCCAACGTAACTTTCGATCCGTAATGGTATGACACAGAGTTAACTATCGCTTTCTGACCATCGGCCATATCGTCAGCCCATTGATATGCCTTAAAGCCAATTTTAGTCCCGCCTTCTGGGCCTGCATCCACGTAATGTTCAACAGTGTACTTGCCGGCAGGGCTCGTCTTAACCTTAACGATATCACCGAGCAATTTACCCTTAGATGTGTACAAGAATGTATTAGAGATATCTAAACCAATAAGACTAATCTTATCAATTGTATATTGAGTCTCTTCACCGGTTCCGTAGCGTTTGAAGAAAACAAGATCTTCCGTTGTTTTCGCCATTGCTTTGTGTACTTTATCTAAATCAAAGGCACAAGTCGTCGCACCATCATCAGCTTCGAACGCAATCGTCGCGCCATCTTCAGCTTCGAACGCAATCGTCGCGCCATCTTTTGAAATCACGCACACTTTATTGGTTAATTTGAACTCTTTAGCCTTCGACACAAATACATCACTGTGTGCTGGCTTAGAATTAGCGAGGTCATCAATAGAAACTAGAGTTTGCGGAGAAGTGCTAGGGGAAAGTGTAAGCGCCTTATCTAAATTCATAAATTCAACTTTATTTTGCTGAATTTTATCTACAGCGAACTTTATCGCCGCCTTAGATTTATAGTAGCCCTGTAGATTAATATCTTCGTTTGCATGAACCATTGTCGCAAGTGAAGAAACGCCTAGCACTAGTGGTAATAGTGTCTTTGTCATATTTTATGTTCCTTCTAGTGGTTTATTTGGACTGACTTGGAGCTTCAAATCCAGTAATGCTTGCAGATGAGAAAACAACAGAGCTCAATTTCTGTACATCACCCACGCTAAGTTTAAGAACAGAACGCTCGGGCGCTTGAGTAGAAACCGCTGTACTGCTGCCAGTACCACTGCTGCTACCACCTTTAGTCGCACCGCCACCGCCGCCTCCACCACCGCATGCAGTAAGTGAAGCTAATAAGATTAAACCAACGATTTTCTTCATACATTTGTTCCTAAAACGAAATTTAGACCGCTTGTCTGTTTTCAATTAATTCAAGTGAGAATCAGAACATAGGGCGATACAAAAAAAAATTAAAATCGTTGTTGGTTATTGCAGTTATGTTTAATATACAACCATCAAGCAAAGGAATGGGTTATCGCCCCCCTATACAGCACAATCAAGATGGACAACAAGAACACACATTTTCTTTGACTTAACTTTCGAAGAACTTCATCGCTTTGGCGTGACAATAAATAAAGCATGACCAAGCGCTTTACTCCACTATTACTATCTTTTGTAAGTCATATGAAAATTAAAAATGTAATACCTCTACTGCTATGCCTCTTCTCTCATCAAGCTATATCTGCGGCAAATTTCACAACGGACTTTGTAGAACTTGGGATGCAAGCAAAGCCTATGGGGTTAAGCGTGGATGGTGGACGCGACATCAACGATAGCTTGGCAATTTTGGGCGGCCTTAGTACCAACACAGCCGAAGATGAAAGCAACTTTGATGCATACATCGGCCCTCAAGTTTATGGTCCAATAACTCAAGGGATCGACTTAAATACGCAGCTGCTACTCCATTTCAACAAAAACTCATACGCAGCTGGAGAAACGAAAGCTTATGTCGAATTTAATGCGGGTATTCGAGCGTGGATCACTCAGAGAGTAGAAGCCCATGTGCTTGCGGGTTCTAACGGAGAGCACTCAATCTTTACGTTTGGAGCTAGATTCCATGCCACAGATAAAGCCGTGTTTTCAGTTGCTTCCAAAAACAACGGTCTTTACGGCCCTCAATTACAACTTTCGGTTAGATACCAATTTAAGTAGCCACCTTTATAAACAACTTTCCGCTACTGTTGGATCTAACATAAAAATAGCGTCAGTAATTCAATACTGACGCTATTTTTTTATCTCTAATTCAGACACATCCTATTAGTTATACGCTTACCTAAAGTTATACGCTTGCCTAGCTATTGAGTTACCCATTGATATAGCGATGAACCGTGAACTACAAACATTCAGTGAACTATGAGCATTTATCCAACTTGAGCTCTGCTGTCACCTTAGTAAGACGTAGTGCAATCGCGAAACACACTAAGTAAGGACTCACATACCAAAAGATACTTTCTAGCGGCTGCTTTACCTGCGCTTCTCTGGTTTTTATATATTGGTTTTTCTGCTTTTCATACTGACTCAGCATACCATCCACCCACACCGCATCACTTTCAACTAACGACACGCTCGGCGCAGGAACCGTAAAATCCGATGCATTGGGTAACAAGGTGAAATCGACATCTTTAAACGTAATCGCCGTATTCAAGTACCACAAACACGCGTCGTGGTACTGAGCGTGATTATCTAAAGATGGCTGACTTGTACAGGTATCACTTCTCAGCTTATCCAAAGAGAACTGCTGAACCGATTCTAAAATCGCCACCGCTCTGGTTTGTTCGGTTTCAACCCAATCACCCGCCACCTTCGCTCTAATCTCAGACACGGCACCAAGCATTCCGATACCCGCTAAAAACGGCCATAAATAATCCATACGCTTCCATTTTCGCCGACTCAGGTTGAATCCACACCAAATTGGAATATGTAAGAGGAGCGTTAGTCCAAGTGACAGCAGAACAAAGTTCAAGGAGCTAGAGAGCATGAGCTCGCTATCGAAAAAGTTCTTCATAATGAGAAGCTTGCCTGTATAACCAAGAGAAATTTGATACTAGGTTCGATATAAGAAAAGTGTGTAAGAGGAAAGTAAAAACAGCACTAAGAATTGGTGTTAACGCTGTTTATTTGGGCCTATAACCACCGATGGCAGGGCTTAACCACTCGTTACTCAGAAATGGCTAAGTTGTTCAGTTGTTCACGATACACAAGATGCTAAAGGCGCTTACGCGCCAGACTTGAGGTAGATACCTACTTCTCTTAGCTGTGCTTTAATGTCTAACATTTGGACGTGCGATAGCACTAATTGGATCAAATTGAATATTGCTCCAGCGAACATCAAACCCGCGACATAACCAGACCATGCTTGGTGATCAACTTGATACAGAGTATTGAACGAAAGAACGAAGAAGATGAGACTGGAAAAACCAATAGCATACTCATTACAGTTGTAGACGTATGAATTCGTCGCGTAATCGTATTTGATTTTTACCTTTCCACCCGCTCTGCCTAGCTTAAGATTAAGAACATTTCCGCTAACCTCATATTCCAATCCATTAATTAATACAACGCGCTCTACTTTCTCAAGCATATCTGTTTTTTCCGTATTATTTTGAATACTGTCCATAGTCGTACCCTACTCAGTCACCTAAAAATTATTCGTAAGCGCTCAACCATGCTTTCAGAAGTTGATTAGCGTTCTTCTTCTGGCTCGCAGACAATGACTTAACCAGTTTTTTCTGCATTTCGACATGTTCAGTCATCATTTGGTCGATCAGAATAAGACCATCTTTGGTTAGCTGAACACTCACGCTGCGTCTGTCTTCTTTGCTGTGCTCACGACGGATCAGCCCTTTAGCTTCTAGTTTACCAAGGCGATTGGTCATTGCGCCTGATGTCAGCATCATCGATCCGATCAGTTCTGATGGCGTCAGTTGATAAGGCTTCCCAGAACGTCGCAACGTTGCCAACACATCAAACTCACCAAGTTTCATGTCGTAATTTTTATGCAGCTCGGCAACTTGCGTCTCCATATACTTGGCAATACGCATAATCCGGCCCATCATTGCCATTGGCTCAGTTTCTAACTCAGGCTTTTCCTTTGCCCATTGCTCTACTACGCGGTCGATAGCATCCATTTGCGATCTCGCTCCGTTATTAGTCTTGTTTACCTCAAACTAGTTTAACATAAAGATACTTTACAACCATATGATCTAGGTATACAGTTCATACAACTAATTATCTTAATATAAAGATATTTCATATGAACATATTATTAGCAATGATTCCCGCGTTCTTTTGGGGAACAACCTATGCTGTGACGCAATTTACGCTACAGGAATGGCCCCCCTTATTATTGGGTGCTTTGCGCGCGTTGCCTGCTGGTTTGTTATTGCTAGTAGTAAAACCGACACTGCCTCAAAAAGGCGAATGGCAGATCATTTTCACATTGGGTCTTATCAATATCGCGACCTTCTTTAGCTTAATTTTCGTGATGGCGTTGACGTTGCCTTCGGCAATCTCCGGTGTAGGTATGATCTCTGTGCCAGTGTTTGCGATGATCTTCCATTGGGTAGTAAAGAAACAGCGTCCGCAATTGATTCAAGCCTTGTCTGGTGTTGGATTAATCACATTGGCGTGGATACTGTTTAATCCAAGTCAAATCGCATTAAACCCAATAGGTTTAGGCGCCATGTTCGCTGCAATCATGTGTATCGTTATCGGCAGTAGCATTACCAAGTCACTGGGTAATCGCATGCACTGGTGGAAGGTATTAACGTGGCAACTGATTTTGGGTGGTACGATTTTATCTGTCGCGTCTGGCGTTCATGCGCTCATCGACCCACAGCCTTATGTTAACGCTGTGACTCATTTCGATACTCGTAACGCAATAGGACTTGTTTGGGTGATTGTCCTGAACACGGCCCTGGGTTACGGCATGTATGTGTGGCTACTACAACGTATGTCTGTGGTGGATTTCACCTTCGGTGGCATCGCTAACCCAATTGCGGGAATTGTGACGGGTATGATGTTGATGGGTGAATCCTTTACCCCACTCCAGTACTCGCTAATGACAGGCATGATCGTGATGTCACTGCTACCACAACTGATTCTTGCGGTAAAACAGTCCAAACAAGTTAAGCCTGTTACGTAGTTGAATCTACCGACTGTACTGAGAATAATAACGCGCCTTACATCTTATACAGTGATTTAAACGGCGCCTTTTGTTGCTACGCTGACAGCAATAAACCAAATAGCCATACTCGCCAAGTTGATCGTTTCTTAAACGAAATTAAACCTTACAAAGAATAATGCCTTTACTCAAGCTACCTAAATTGAATTTATTTTCTAAAAATAGATATATTAGAGATTATTTTTCCATGAAACATTGCAATTAGAGATAAAAAGACAAAATTTTTCTCCGACGACCTCCTTATACTGTGCCACGTCATTAAGGCGCCACAAGCCGATGATTTAAAATAATTATTAATGAGTAGTCACCATGAATTCGAAGTCGCTAACTATCTTGCTTTTTGTCTCTGTTTGCCTAATTTGGGGAACCACTTGGTTCGCAATGGAAGTGGCATTGCATTCTATCCCACCAATTTTTGCTACTGCATTGCGCTTTTTACTCGCAGCACCTCTGCTTGCGGTATTAGCGAAAGTCTTCAACCAGCCACTGCTGTTTCCTAAAGGCAAGCGTCAATGGTTACTGATTGTTGCGCTGATGTACTTTGCGATTCCATTTACTTTGATGATCTATGGCGAGCAATACATCTCTTCTGGTCTAGCGTCGATCATCTTCGCTAACATGCCGGTCGCTGTGATGTTGATGTCAGGCCTATTCCTAGGCCTACGATTGGCTAAGCACCAAATATTTGGTTTGGCTACCGCTGTTGTAAGCCTATGTTTGATCCTCGGTAATGAAATGCAGATGGGTGGCGATGACTACCTAGTTGGTACAGTTTGCTTAGGTCTTGCTGTGGCAATACACGCTGTTATGTATGTGTTAGTTCAAAAGCACTGTAAAGGCATCGAAGTACTGACGTACAACGCAGTCCCAAGTCTGATTGCTTCTCTATTCTTGTTCGCCGTTTCGGCGATGGGTGAAAGCGTGAATGTTGAATCCTTCACTTGGGATTCAATCTCAGCGGTATTTTACCTCGGCTTTGTGGCGAGTGTTGGAGGCATTGTTGCCTACTTTAAACTCGGACAAGTTTCGACGCCGTTCCAAGCGTCTATCTGCTTCCTGATTTTCCCTGTGGTTGCACTACTGATCTCTTGCTACATCAATGGAGAAGTGCTGTCTGAACAGTCACTGGTGATGATGATTCCTCTGCTTTGTGGCATCTTGTTGACTAAGGCACCAAAAGGAATCTTCAAGTTACGTGGTGAATTAAAAACCGCAAGAAGCTAATCCTACTGAAAGCTAACCCTACCGGAAGCTGACTAGATATTTCCATCTAGTACATACAAAAAAGCTCCAATATCACTATTGGAGCTTTTTATTAGTCTTTATCCAGAGTTAACGCCAGCTAAACATTCGCACTTCATTGCCCTCTTCGGGCTTCTTAGGGATGTTTAAAGACAACGCCAAAGATACCGCCGCCATCGCAGCACCTATGTAGAAAACCGTTGCAGGGGACGATAACCAAATCACCCCAAATACGACCGGAATAACAACCGCTGCAATATGGTTGATGGTGAAAGAGACACCTGCTGTTGATGCCATGTCGGCAGGATCGGCGATTTTCTGGAAGTAGGTTTTGATCGCTAATGCGAGTGCAAAGAACAGATGGTCAACAACATACAGCGCCGCCGCCCATTCCGCGCTTTGTACTAAACCATAACCGACAAACACACCAATCAAACCAACATACTCGAAGATCAGGGCCTTGCGCTCTCCAACCACACCGATAAATCGACCAATACGTTTTGCGAATAAGAAGTTAAACAGGTAATTAATTAAGAACAGTAGCGTTACGTCAGCAGCCGAGTAACCAAACTTCTCTACCATCAGAAAGCCAGCAAATACCGTGAAGATCTGTCTTCTCGCGCCACTCATAAAGGTGAGCGCGTAGTAAAGCCAGTAACGCTTTCTCAGCACCAATTTCTTATTTTGTTGAGTCTTGGTTTGAAACTCAGGAAAACCAAAGGTCATCACCAAAACTAGAATAAATCCAATACCGCCAGTAATGCCGTACACCCAAGCAAAATCGAGCTTCAGCTGTTCTAACATCACCCAGATTGAGCCATAAGTAATTAACGAGGCCAACGCGCCAACAGAGATCATTTTACCCAGCATCTCAGGGGCTTCTTCTTTACTCAGCCATTGGAGTGACAAAGACTGCTTGAGCGTTTCAAAATAGTGAAAACCCGTCGACATCAAAATGGTGGTCAGCAGTAGGCCAGTGAGTGAAGGAAACAAACCGGTAATCGACGTACCGACAGTGAGCATCGCCAGCGATATCAACATGAAGCGTTGCTCGCGAATGAACGCCAACACAAACACCACGGTAAAGGCCAAAAAGCCAGGGATCTCACGAACACTTTGCAATAAACCAATATCCGCACCATCAAAATTCGCTTTCTCAATAACGAAGTTATTAAGCAGCGCCATCCAGCTCGAAAACGCGATAGGGACAACAATTGAAATCAGTAATAAGAAGTTTTGCGGCGTTTTCCAATTCGTAACAGGTTCACTCATGAGTAGAATTTCCTTATCATTAATCCAACATCATACTCTCGTTTCATTAGAATCAACAAATGATTAACTCGGCATTTACAAGGTGAGCAACGAAACCTTTGATAGTAAAATTAGAATGTGGCGGTAAACGAGGAGGCTTTAAATGTCGAAAAAAATATGAATTATGAATTATGAATTATGAATTATGAATTATGAATTACACCATATCGACCTTAATAAGTGATGAGTAGCATTCATTCGGTGTACATAATGCATCCTCATAGCTCTACAATGACTGAAGACTGAATGGGTATTATAGATAAGCAGCAAGAACGAAAAAATCCTCATAGAACAATTCTATGAGGATCTGTATTCTTAACTTACAAAGTAGCAACCCTGAAAGGAATCAGGTTTACTTTTAAATCAAAAGTAGAACTTTAAACCTGTTACCCCAGACCATTGTTCAGATTCTTTATAAGTTTTATAGCTTGCACCTAACTCAATCGCAAAAAAATCAGTAAAGTTTATCTCGCCCATTAGCGAGTATTTATTCATCGTATTTTTATCAACGTAAGAGTAACGATAGCTAGGAGTAAAAGTCAGAAAGCTAATTGGGGTATATTTGAAACCAACATGCGCAGAAGGAGCATATTCACTAAACTCAAGTTTGCGTCGCTCTGCATCGATACGATTTACGCCAACAGATAAAAAAGGCACGACTCCATTGACATAGTTACCGTTAAACCCTAATCCAGCATAATGATCTCTAAACTGAGTTTTCCCGGTGCTCATCCCAGAGAATTCAGTTTCCACGAATACATTGTTAGTCAATGAGAAAGATAATGAAGCATATGCGCCCACAAGGTCTTGTTCTTCTTTTTCTGAAAACTTGGATCCTAAATATTGGTCCAAACCTTCATTTTGCCCACCTTGAAGACCAAAACTGAAACTATTAAAGTAATTCTGCTCAGCATGCGCGAAACTAGAAAACATGATAGGTAACGCAATGATTATTTTACTTATTTTTTTCATTATACATCCAGATATACATTTTATAAATCAAGGCTAAGGTACAACTTAGTTAGAGTGTATTCAATGATATTTTGTATGTATTTACATTAAATCTCATTAATAACTCATCACAATTTGAAATATACCCTAACAACACGTTAATTCTGTTAATAACCACTCATGACTAGACTTAATTCTATTTATTCAAGAAAGTTAACAGACACTGGTAAGATGTGCGACCAGTAAATATTAGATAGAATCCAACTGAATATAAAATTTATTAAATTCACTTTCATTAAATTATATATTTAATGAAGAAATCAAAGAATCCACCTACAACGTTGAACTATCAATGGTGAGAGAACCACTTATTAACATCAAATTGAATGACGTAAGAAGTACTATTTTCGATATTTATTTTAAGTCACAGTTTCATTTAATCGATAATGAATAGTACAATAAAAAATTCAACGCCAACAAAATCCAAGGTTTTAGCCATGCTCACTCGAATATCGGTCATTACTACTAGCTGTATTTTCATGTTATGGATAAATACAGCCTATGCTGATAATGAAAAATACCTCCCCCTAGATAGAAGTTGTTCTAGTATCGTTTGTAAGCATTCTATAGAAAATACTAGCTTCCAGTACGATAAAGAGGAAAACCTCGTATTCTCTTCGGACAAAACTTCTAACATGGATAAGATATCATCATCTTTATACGTCATTTTGGAGAATAAAGAGGACAAAAATAATAATGATATAGACACCATATTGGATGTAGTAGAACTTTGGGAGGAGTAAAGATCAGGAGGAAATTTCACACAACAACTTACCTTGAATTCCGATAAGGTAAATAGGTTCAAAGAACACCAAAAAAGGCAATATCTAAAACAGAAAAGCGCAATACAACACTTAAGTAATACCACGCTTTTAATTTCAGATAGAACTAGTAGCAAGGAAAAAAGTCAACCAAACACATAAGTTGACTTCCAAGCTCAACAAAAAATGTTCCCCTTCCATTGAACTATTAGGCTTACAGCGCCTTATAAAAAGTTAGCCATTCACCTCGTTCTAAGCCACTGACGTGCACACCAGAGATGCCACTTGAAGTTGTCGCATTGGTCGGAGAAAACGAGAGGTTTACGTTTTTGAATTGATCGGAGATTTCACTTTCCGTGCCCGTTTGAGAAAGAATGTAACCCAAGTTGGTTGAACTCCAATTTGAATTGCCGCTGTCTTCCCACTTTTTGAGGAGTTCTTTGGTCACCAGTTGGCTGCCAACTTTTAGAGCCGGGCCGCTGATATTTCGGAACTGATAATAGTCCGCACCCGAAGAAGTTAACGCAATCACCTTATCTTCTAACACATACAAAGACTTGATAGCATTGTTACTCAGAGACTCTGTTACAAGTAAGGTTCTCGTCATGTTATCAACGATATAAAGAGAACTTGCTGTGGTAATCGCACTGGTTTTTCCGTCTCGCGATGTCGCTATCTTGCTAATAGCAGAATCAACGGTCAGCTCCCCAAGTACAGTTTGTTGTATCGAGTTAGACACCCACTCAACCTTATTACTATCCAGCCCCAACAATATCTGTTGATTCACGACAATATTGGCTGTTTTAAGGTTTAACTTATCAATCGTCATCTTAGTGGATAGGTTAGCCGTATCGATAACTTCTGCCGCTAAGCTGCTGTTTGAAAGGTAATTCTTATAGACAACCAATGCTTCACTTTCATCATAAGATGGCATGACTTGCGAAGAGGTAGCTTTCAAGGCGTGACTCCAGCTTTTCATTACTAGCTTATTAGCACTTAGCAATTTGAGTTCTTGCTGTGAGTATATCGAGCTTCCGGTATTTTTAATCGCCAGTAACGAGCCACTTTGTAACAGAGGAACCACTGCTGCGAAGTTATCATTGATGCACGACTCACTCGATTTAGGCGGCACGGCTGGATTAGGTTTTGGAATGGGTGGAAGCGTACCGCCACTACGACTGCTGTATGTATCAATCGCAAAAGCCTTCACGCCAACATTGTTATTATTCGAACCATTGAGGCTTGTGAGGAAAACACCATTAGCGCCTTGGCTATTACAAATATCACTCGATGTGGGTGAGACGTAAGCGGTCGGTTTGTAAACCTTGTATGCCTGAACACCATTTAACGCAGGAACTAACTGAATGATTTCACTCGAATCTACCGGTATTTCTCCGCCTCCAGTGCCACCTCCGTGATCGTCATCATCGTCATCATCGTCATCATCGTCATCATCGTCATGGTCGTCATAATCATCGTCGTCGTGCGAACGGATACTAACCAGACCAGAAACCGCTTGAGATGCAGGGTCACCATTGATTGTCACCGGCTTATTGCGTGAAGAGCTATCAATTTGCATAACCACATCATTAGCCGTTAAAAACACAATCTGACTGCTCGCTGGATTCAGAGCTATCGACTTCGCACCAGACAATTGCGGTACCGATTGTGAACCGCGAACAACCAAAGAGTCTTCAATTTGTAGATGCCGAGAAACCGTACCAGCAACGTCAATATTAGATAAGTCCAAAGTTTTATGTTCTATCATCAAATCAAGAGCATGCGCAATATTGGTATAAGAAGACTGCTTACCGTCACTTTGCGCCTTTTTCAGTGATTTTAACAACAGATTTGATAGTTCTTTAGACCCATGAGTTGAGTCCAGCACACTAAAATTGATGCCAACATGATCGCCTAACTTACTTTGAAGCGATGCCTTTGCTTGCTCTACATCGTTACTTACCGTTGGGTTAAACATCATCTCGCTATGAATCAAACTAGTGAAAGGCGTCACCACTTTCATACCAGGAGAAGCAGTCAAAATTGCACCATCATATTGCCTTTGCTGTGCGTACCCAGAAACATCAGCAATCTGTTTCTCTTGATCACTGCATACGCCATTCAGATCTGCATCAGCGCATACTAATGAATCTAGAAATACATAGCCTGAAGCCGTAGACCCAACTGGGTTTTCGCTATCAGAACTACCTCCACATCCAGAGACCATTAAGACACTAGATATTGCTAGTGACAATTTGCATATTAAGAATTTATTGTGCATTTTTTCGACCGATTCACCTAGTTTATGATTTTATTGATAGTATTTTATTTTGCTATTAAATCACTTAACGAAATAAAAGATCAAATGATATTGATAATTACTATCATTTAAATTAATATCCTCCGCCTTTCCTATGGGTAATTTATAAATTATTTGGAGTTCAGGTGGTAAGGAATCCATACAAATTAATGAGTGTTTCACTCGTTTCCACAATGCTGATTGCTTGTGGCGGAGCAGAGTCAGATCCGAAGCTCAAACAGTCACAAACTAAGCCAAGTTCTCAGAATATTTCGGGCATAGCTTTGGATGGTTATTTACGCAACGCGAAGGTTTGTTTAGACAGAAACAGCAATGCCATGTGTGATTTTGCTGATGGAGAAATTGCCACTACGGACGCCGAAGGACGATTCCAACTAGACGTCGACAATGATGTCGCCCAATACCCAATATTGGTCGAAGCGGTTGCCGGTATAACCATCGATATGGATTCACCGAATCAGCCTATTGAATCCGGATTTACGCTAGAAGTACCGAGTAGCAATTCGGACGTGATTAGCCCCGTGACGTCTCTCATTGCAAGTGTATCGAGAACCAGTGGAATCAGTTTTGATGAAGCAACCCAGCTTGTAGCCAGCGACTTAGGCATCGATAAACAACTGGCTGTTGGTGATTATTCCGCATCAAACTCAACCAAAAGCCGTGAAGTACACATGTTTGCGCGCGGTGTTACTCGCGTACTTCAAGAAGCACAAATGGCCTCTGTTGATGCAGGTGTCGACCAAGTAAATGCTCGAAAAGGATCTATGTACAAGCTGGCAGAGCTTGATTTAACAGAATTTAAAGCCAAGACCGATTTGCTGTCTCATGGCGCATCAGGAACCGATAGCGCATTGAAACAACTTGGTAAGGAATACCGAGACCAACTCAAAGTTTCCCAAGAAGACATCGATGGAAATGAAATCATCACTAGGCCGCCAGCGCCTAAGCACGGTCAAGTCAATGATGCCTCAGACACCTTCGATTGGCAGCTTGTGCGTGGCTTCACTCACAACACAGATTACGAATATTCATTGGATTCAGGGAAGACTTGGACAACGGTAATTCGTAAGCCGATTGTTGTAGGGAAACTGGCGTTCGACAAAGGAGCCGTTCAAGTTCGAGTTGCTGCGTCTAACGTTCGTAATACCCCTGCCGGAAAGTCCATGCTTTCAGACAAAGCGTTTACGCTAACGACAGTGCCTGCTGCTCCAGCCTGGATTAGTGTGAATAACGCGATCAATCAATTTGATTGGGCATTTGTCGACTCGTTTAATGAACTAGGTTTGTATGAATATTCATTAGATAACGGCTCAAGCTGGACAAAAGCGACTGAAAAGCCTCAAGACATTCCAGATCTAGATATTCCAGTTGGACATCTAAAAGTTCGTGTAGCCAAAGATGACTCGCTAGGTCACCCAACAGGATTAAGTTCAGCATCAGAACAATCGATGACGGTAACCCCAATCCAACCAGTAAAACCGGTATTGGAATTTGCTAACGACAGCACCAATCAGATCAACTGGCTTTGGGTTAATGGATACAACGACCCATCTTTCTACGAGATTAATCTAGGTAATGGTTGGCAGGACGTCACCGCACTGCCGTATCTTGTTGGCAATGTTTCACTTCCTGCAAACACGATTTCGGTTCGCGTTAAGTCAAATGCACTGGATGCCCGCCCCGCGGGAGTTCCGTTGGTTATCAGCTCTGTATTCACTCGCTCAGAAAATCAACCTATAGCACCAACCTCACCGATTGTTGACGATGCAGAAAACACATTCGCATGGACAGACGTTGAAGGATTTACGGGAAGTGATTTCTACGAATACTCTCTCGATAGAGGCATTACTTTTACCCCTGTAACTAGCAACCCACAGGCTATCCCAGATGAGACGTTTGCCAAAGGGCAAATCTGTGTAAGAGTAAAAGCAGGTACCGATCCTCAACATGATCCTGGCGAAGCGCTGTGTTCAGACAAGGGCTACTCTGTTACTCCTAGTATGCCTGCCGCACCGACATCACCAATCTCTCATGACGGATTAGATACATTTGACTGGACGTTTGTTACCGGGTTTTCAGAGGTAACGGATTACGAGATCAATGCGCTTAACACAGGTTGGACAGTCGTTACCACAAAGCCATATCAGCTAAATGACCAAGCTTACGCTATTGATTCAATCCAAGTACGCGTTAAACGAGATCCGATTACGGGTCGCCCTAGTGGTTCAGAGTTGACGAACGATATGGCGTTTAATGTTCGTCCGTCAGCACCAATTGCCCCGGCGGATCTGGTGGTTAACGACACAAATAATACTCTCGATTGGACATACTTCGGCGAATTCACTCAGCCCGAGCACTTCGAAGTCACACTCGACTCCGGTTCAACTTGGACAAAAGTAACCGCTAAGCCTGTAGTGATTGGTAATATCGATAAAAGTATCGGTGAGGTTCAAATACGCGTCGCTCAAAACAAGACGAATGGCATGCCTCATGGCGTAGCAGCATTAACCACACAAGCCTTCACTAAAGTGTTTGAGATTCCAGCACCAACATCGCCTGAGATAACCAACACTTTCACTGGCTCAAACCAAATCAAGACCAATGGTTTTGAGTGGGACTACTTAACTGCCAACGTTGATGGCCAGTCTGTTCGCTTTGATGAAGCCGAATACTATGAGTTCACCAATGACCAAGGCCTCACTTGGCACCCTGCTATTTCGAACCCACAGTTCATTGGCCCTGAAGCGTATGACAAAGCCAATGTCGGAGTTCGACTAAAGAAACAAGCAAAAGAAGGCGTTTCCAATTCAGTCAGTGACACCCTTTGGGCTACAGATGCTAGTAGTCGCTTCACTGCATTAAAATTCGTACCGATGAAAACCCGTTCGCAAGCCGCTGATTTTGGTTACGGTGGCTCATGGAATTCCTACTCCCTAAATTGTATTGCTGAATACGATGACAAAGGACAAGGGGAACCGAGGTTTTGGACGAAGCGATTCTCTTCAGAAACCGATACCGTCTTCGATGAAGTCGCACAACTGGATGATTGTGATATCGCTGGTTGGACGCTTCCAGACACCAATGAAGTGATTACGCTATCGCAACGAGATCCTGCAACACTGCCATCAAATCTAAGAAGTGGTGGTTACTTGGTATCGAATCAGTCAATGAATATATTAGCGGATAAAAATGGCGTCGCTGTCACTATCAACAAAGGCCAGGAATCTGTTGAGCAATATTATTCAAAATACGCATACCCTAAATGGGAATTACCGCCTGGAGCGCAGCTAGTTAGTCACATTGATGCTTCAACAACTGCTGTTGAAACCCTACTCAATACACAAAGTTCAATAGTAAAGGCGGCTGAGGCTTACCTAACAACATGGTTAGCAAACAATCAGAAAAAAGCGCAAAGCTACGCGACTTTAGAAACCCAAGCACAAGCTAAAGCTGTTGAACTGGCGGCCTTTACTAAACCATGGTTTGACGAACTGAGTGCAGTGAGCACGAAACTCACCATTTACGACTTTCAAGTATCGGTTGCTCAAAGCCGCACTGATACGGAGAGCCTTGAGTTCATTACCAAAGTAAAAGCTTACAAAGAAAAAGCAGCCAAACTACAGCAAAACTCGAACGGGTTAAATGCACTGGTAGAAGGCGCTAAGTTTGCTCAAAAAATGGCGTTCATCCAAAAAAAATCGGTGATGCTAACCGATGCCGCAAGCGCAATAGGCTCAGCTTCATTGGCTTCAGAGCTGCATCAAGCAAGTTTGGACCTCTACAGTGCCATTTCAGTATTAGAGAGCCAATATGAGCAAGTCGCTGACTTTATTACTCAACTGAATACAGCGACCAACGGAATTGGCTCTGAGTTTGATTCGCTCATCGCTCTATATCAAACACTTATCAAAGAGATGAGCACAACAGCCACACTCCACGATCTCGCTCAATCTAAGGTGTTAGCAAAAGATGGACTAAAACAAGCGGCAGACAATGGGTTTAGTGTTTCTCAAGCCAACGCAATGGTAAGTAATCGCTTCGCCAAGTTGGATGAACTAGGGAACTACCTGACAAGCGACACAACCTATCAACAAGGTTGGCGCTGTGTTGAAGACACGAAAATTTCAGGAAAACGTCGAGTATGGGCGCTGCTCAAAGATGGACTACCGCATGGTGCTGACGATCTTGCCTATGATGCTTCAGCGACCGGATACGCCAGCATACTAGGCAGCAACGAACTACTCGCTAGCACTAATAACAACAAGCTGTGTGGTTTTAGTGACTGGGAAGTTCCGCACTTAGCACAGCTGCTGTCGATTAACACCAAAGCTGTCGAAGGTTCAAATTCGAAAATGACCTTGGATACAGACGTATTTCCAAATTACTTGGGACTCAAGCCAGAATACGACAAATCTTATTTAGATAATGGAACCACGTTTTATTACTGGTCTAGTGCAGCAAGCGGTGATCAACAATACATCACAAGTTACGACACTAAAGAAAGTAGCCAAACCTTAGATAAAGCTCGTACCGATGGTTCTGAAGACAAAGTCGTCTTAGCTCGATTATTCAGAGAAAAGTCTGCTAATTATCAGTATCTAAATGCGCAAGGAACGGTAGTAACCAACCGACAAAATGCAGTGTGTGCTCAAGACACAGACAGCAACTTGGTTTGGCAACTCTTCTCTCGAGGTGATAGTAGCCGTTTCAAGAAATACGTAGATATTGCCCCTCTTATCACAGCACAAAATACCAAGAGTATTTGCGGAAAAGCCAATTGGCGTTACCCGACAAAAGCTGAACTGTATAGATTATTACCACTTAATAACGAAGTATTTGAGTTCAACGAAGCAACTGGTGGTAGCTATAACTACTACATCACCAGCGATGCTGCCGACTCACAATATAACCGTTTCGTCGGTTTGAACATGAATACGATGGTGGAAACGCAAGTGTTGATAGAGACCCATTCACCAGCTTATCTATATCGATTAGTTGCAGACTAACGACACCTTTATTAATTATCACAGCAGCCTCAACTGAGGCTGCTTTCATCTAGGAAATAACAACATGTTGAACAAGAAAAAGCAGCGCGGCGCGGCCGCTATCGAATACGCAATTCTCGCAGCAGCAATGTCTGTGGTCTTGCTTAATTTTGTAGGCGGCGAAAATGGTGATCTAACCGAAGCCATTACTGGCGCTTACCAAACTGTCGTCGATCAGCTCAAAAACGCTCAAACATCAGAATAAGCCCGTTTACCGTAAATTAAAGGAATAGTTATGACTGCTAAGCGACTCATGTTGCTGTCGTTATTTTGCTCGGTGCTCGGATTGTCCGTTTTACTGTTGAGCCAAACCAATAGCGAGTCTGCGACCACCTCTTCTAAACAAGCCGCTAAGCAAACGGTCAAAGTGCTGGTTCCAACTCGTACGATTGAGATAGGCCAAACCTACACGCCAAACTCGTTTCGATGGAAAGAAGTTCCACAGCAAGAGTTAGAGAACTACATCGACCACGTGGCACCGGAAGATATTTCTGCCGACCACACGATGTCAGGGCTTGCACGCACCAAACTCGTCAAAGACTCAATATTGTCGAAAGCCGACATTACCGAACCCGAAGGTGGCTACTCGCTCTCATTGAAGTTACAACCAGGCTATCGCGCGATTTCAGTCCCTGTCGATCAAGTCACGTCTAATTCAGGCTTCATTGAGCCGGGCGACCGAGTGGATATTCTCCTACTCGGTTCACAAGATGGTGAGCTACTTCGTTATGGCAATTCATCTCAAGGATTGTACGTTACAACGATAGTTCATGACGCAAGAGTCTTGGCATTTAATAACAAGCAAACGGCAGAATCTTATCAAAAGGCTCGGGAATCGAATGGTTTCGAAGATGGTATCCCTGACGACAGCAGTGTCTCTTTAGAAGTGACGCCCGAACAAGCAAACCAAGTGGTTCTTGCGAAACAATTAGGAAAGTTAACGCTTGTATTACGCGGGCAAAACGAGGCTCAAGATCAACCTCAACACGCAAATGCCGTGACGCTAAAAGTCATTTCTCCAGACACAACTCAGGTATTACCTGACGTGGGTTTAGTGGAATTTAGAGCCGAAAATAAAACTGTTAAAACTAATACTGGAGCTGATAACAATGGCTAATATCTGTCGTTGGTGGGGTGTTCTCCTGCTATCAAGCCTATGTGTCTCTTTTGCATCTGCAGCATCAACATTTGATGTCACGATCAATGAGGCGAGAATGATTCGCTTACCTGAAAAAGCGAAATCCATTTTCATCTCTAGCACCCATATCGCTGATTACCAAACCTTAACCAATACCAAGGTGATGATATTCGGTAAGCGAGCGGGCAGCGCTACGATCACCGTTTTGAATGAACAAGAACGCGTGATTTATACCAACAAGATTCGCGTCACGCATAATAGCCGTGAGTTCAATGAACTGGTTAAAAACAAGTTCCCAGAAGCGTCAGTCAACGCTGAATCTCTGGGTGGAAAGTTATGGCTTAAAGGTCGTGTTCCCTCTCCGATGATGGCACACAATATCGTATCGCTCGCGAAAGGCTACTTATCCCCTATTGTCGGTTCTACCGAACAACAAGAGAGCTCGAATTCACAGGGAAACAGTAACAACAGCAGTAATTCAACCAATCAAAATCAGCAGACTCAACCCAATGATGATGAGCTGATCAATCAATTGGTTGTCACCATGCCAAATCAGGTCAACATTCGTGTAAAAATCGCTGAAGTCTCAAGAAATGTATCCAATAAGTTGGGCATCAAATGGGGTTCAATCGCTGGCGGTGTGGGGCAATTTTCGTTTTCAAAGCTGCCTAATGTCAGTAGTTGGGGCAAGCCGAGCATTACTGCTCTGATTGATGCGCTAGCAACCAACGGCATGATGTCTGTGCTTGCTGAACCTAACTTGACCGCAATGTCAGGTGAAGATGCTGAGTTTTTGGTGGGTGGGCAAGTACCGCTACCACTGATTACGGCTGACACCACTCAGATTGAATACAAGGATTTCGGTGTGAAACTGAACTTCACCCCAACCGTGCTCAGCCAAAACCGTATCAGCTTAAAAGTGAACCCCGAGGTCAGTAATGTCTCAATCGAAAGCCAACAAGTGATACACGGAACTAACTTCCCTTCTTTTACCACTCGTAGCGCCTCCACCACCATTGAATTGGCGAGTGGGCAGAGCTTCGCTTTAGGCGGGTTATTGAAATCGGAAGACATTGAACAGCTACAAAAAGTACCGCTTATCGGTGAAATACCGGTTCTCGGTAGCCTGTTCCGCTCGACTGAATTCACTCGTAGAGAAACAGAGCTGATCATCATTGTAACGGCTTACCTAGTTCAACCGACTCGTTCGGACTCAATGCCACTCCCAACCGATGGTTTAATCCCGTTGAGTGATGTTGAACGATTACTGGCACTGCCGAGAATTCAACGTAAAAGAACGTTTAGTCAAGACACATACACCGACAACCAGAAGCCTCGCTTACTGGGTGACAACGGGTTCTACTACTGAGGACATCATGAACAAATTATCCTTATTACTGCCCGCTCTCATTGCGCTTGCGGGTTGCGCGCCAACGCCTACAACCCAACAACCTTCTGTGGATGTGGTGTCCGTGACAAACAAGCTGACTTTAACACTGTCGGGTAAAACGTTATCGGCTCAAGAGAAAGATGACATCTCTGATTTTATTGCTCGTCTAGGTACGCTATCCAACTTAATGGTCAAGATTGAAAATACGACTCAGAAAGGAGAAAGCCAAAGTGAAAAAGTTAGGCTTCATCTGATCGAATCAGGCCTCTACCCTTCTCAAATTTCAGTATCTAATCCATCGGTACAAGGTAAAGGTGATCTCACGATTTTT
Organism: Vibrio sp. 10N.237.312.B06; assembly: GCF_041464685.1. Taxonomy (NCBI): domain Bacteria; kingdom Pseudomonadati; phylum Pseudomonadota; class Gammaproteobacteria; order Vibrionales; family Vibrionaceae; genus Vibrio; species Vibrio sp. 10N.237.312.B06. Next base: position 20,835 of record NZ_JBFSPI010000039.1, on the reverse strand, counting down.
GTTGAATCTTATCGTGCCGAAGTAACAGCATGTGACGCGGGTAAAACACCAAGAACCACACTCAACGCTTATCGTACTCAGCGCAATTTTGGCTGTGCGAATGCCAGCGCACTGGCGCAAATGGTCGCAAATCCAAAAGACCTGATTGTTGGTCAACCCATCGACAGTGCACAAGGACAAAAAGCGGTGTCTAGCATCGATAACTACTTTGCACCACCAGCACAAAACCAACAGACAAACTCTGGTTCTTCGAATACCACGCTAGGAGGTTCGCAATGAATCAAGTACACAACTTAACGGTACTGATCGCGGCATCGGAGCAACTCGATACATTAGCGCTCACATACACACTGAATGATTTCGGTATCAACAACATCACAACCTCTTCGAATCAAGAAGATGACGTGGTGAGACAGGTACTTAAAAATGACGTTAAAACCATCTTCCTCGATGTATTGAATAGCGAATTGCCAGAATCAAAACAGGTTGTTCAGCGTTTAATACAACGTACTGGGTGCCAAGTTATCGCGATTGGTCATTCAACCGAAATTTTGGCTTACCGTGGAATGCTCGCATCCGGTGCCAGTGACTATTTAGTCAACCCAGTGACACCACAAGATCTTGAACACGTCTCCTTTGCTGCTTTGCAACTCAACAACGAAAAACGAAATGAAAAAATCGTTTCCATTGTCAGTGCAAAAGGTGGCTCAGGAAGCAGCACCATTATAGCCACGTTATCGCAGCAGCTTGCCGAACTCGATAAACGAGTAACTAGTATGGACCTCGATTTTTCGATGGGTGATTTGGATTTGCTACTCAATGTCGAAGGCAACACGGCGTTGGTAGAGCTTTTACAATACCCAGAAAGATTAGAACCTCTCGTATTTGAGCGCAGTGGGATCAGTGTGTCACCCGAGCACACGCTCTTTACCGGTTATCTACCTTTAGACACCACACCATTTTGGCCACAAAAGAGTGCATTCGATCAGTTTACAAAGTTCTGCCTGCAAAGTTCAGACTACTTACTGATCGACATCCCGACCTATTCATTGCGTGACCAGGTTGGCTTTGAAGCGCTTAAAAGTGCCGATATTCGAATCATTGTGGTTGAACCTACACTCAGCTCCATTCGCAATGCAGGCCAGATAATCAAACGACTTCAAAACCAAGCAGCTTCGCAAACCATTGTGGTGTTGAACCATTGTAAGTCCGATTCAGCATCCCTTATTTCAGCCCATGATGTTAAGAAATCACTTGGTACATCTGTAGACGTCATGATTCCATTTTTGCCAAACCATTTCTTGAGCAAGTCATCGCTTGGTCAGCCTGCCCATAAAGGCAATAGGAAAGTGAAGCTCGCGTTTAACTCTCTACTTGAACTAGTCACTGGTGAGCCGCAACAAGGCAACCGCCGTTTTTGGAAGCGAGGCGCATAATGTTTGGTCAGAACACACAAGCCATAGATCCGATTGTAACGAATAGAGCTCGGTCTCATGAAGCCCTAACATCAACACCCTCAGTTCGTGAGCATTATCATGTGATTCATGAAGAGGTCATCAAGGCGATCGACCCATCGGTTGTAGTGAGCTTAAGCGCACCCGATCTTGAAGCTAGAATTGCCGAAATGGTGTCAGATATCGTGGTCTCTAAGCAGTTACCACTTGGTCACAAAGATGTCGCTCATTCAGTGGAACAATTGCTCAATGAGTTTCTAGGATTAGGCCCACTGCAGCCCTTAATTGAAGACCAAGGCATTACCGACATCATGGTCAATGGGTACCGTGAAGTCTACGTAGAACGCTCAGGAAAATTGCAAAAAACGGCCGTTCAATTTCGTAATGAAGAACAACTTCTCAACCTAGCGCGACGCATCGTCAGCAAGGTCGGGCGAAGAATCGATGAATCGAATCCATTAGTCGATGCTCGATTGGATGATGGTAGCCGTGTCAATGTGATGATCCCACCGCTAGCGCTTGATGGAACCTACATTTCCATCCGAAAATTCAATGAGAATAAGCTAACACTCAGCCAATTGGCTCAGTTTGGCGCAATGTCGAAATCGATGGTTAAGCTTATCGATATTATCGTTCGCTCACGCCTTAATGTGCTTGTTGCGGGAGGCACTGGTGCAGGTAAAACCACACTGCTCAACGCGATGTCTTTTAGCATTTCACCTCAAGAACGCATCATTACCATTGAAGACACCGCAGAACTGCGTCTACAACAGCCTCATGTTGTGCGCGCTGAAACTCGCCCAGCCAATGCCGAAGGCTTAACGCCGATTACCCAGCGAGAGTTGGTACGAAATTCTCTACGAATGCGACCAGATCGCATCATTTTAGGCGAAGTTCGTGGTGATGAAGCCTTTGAGATGATGCAGGCAATGAACACCGGCCATGATGGTTCACTGTGTACATTGCACGCAAACTCGGCGACTGACGCACTCGTTCGTATGGAAAACATGTTAATGATGAGCCAAGCGACTCTGCCTCTGTTCTCATTGCGCCGCCAAATCGCAGACACCATCGATGTCGTTATACAAGTCGAAAGAATGCGTGATGGCAAAAGACGCATTGTTTCGATCACCGAGGTGCAAGGGTTAGAAGGAGAACAATACATCACCCAAGACTTGTTCAAATTCAAGCTGTTATCGGAAGATCAACAAGGCAACCTGATTGGCGAATATAAGAGTGCTAAGTGCGTACCAAGCTTCAATGAAAAAGCCAAGTATCATCAACTCGATGCTCAACTAAGAGTAGCGATGGAGCTTGAAGCCTGATGATCCTAGTTCTCACTGTTTTTGTTTTGTTTGTCGCGATCGGGTTAATCAGGTTGAGCTCAAAGCAAGCTATCGTCAATAAGCGCTTATTGTTGGTAAGCGGCAGTCAACGCTCGCTTACAGCTGACGTTTCAATCAAAAAAATCAACCACCAGCGTAGCAACAAACTGCATGCTTTCTTTTTACGAATGAGTGCATTGCTGCCAGTTTGGGATAAGTACTTTATTGTCTTATCAGCTATCGGTTTCCCAGCATCAGGCCACATGTTATTTCCCCAACTGGCAATGCATCATCAACTTTTCTCCGCTGTTGGACTTTGGGTTGTATGCACATGTGCCTTGGTGATGTACCGCCGAAAAATGCAGGTAGAAGAGTTCGAACAAGGCATCATCAATGTACTTGGCTTAATTTCTAGAGCGGTGGCTGCGGGGCTCTCAGTCCCACAAGCGATTGAACAAGTGTCAGAAACCCAACCAGGGCTATTAGGACGTGAGTTCTCCTATATTCGCGATAACTTAACGCTCGGTTTAAGCCTTCGACAAAGCCTCGATGATGCATGCGTTCGCCTTCCTTACAGCAGTTTCCGCTACTTCTCGGTCGCGTTGATCCTGAATCAATCGAATGGTGGCCAACTGCGCGACATTCTTCAAAGCTTAAGCAGAACCATGCATGACAATCGAGCGATGAGAAAAAAGGTCAAGAGCTTAACCTCGGAGCCTCGTATGACAGCCCTCTTTCTTTCTATCTTACCCTTGGGGTTATTGGGTGGTATCTATTTGATGGAACCCGCCATGATAGTCCAATTGTTCAACACAGAGTCGGGACAGCGGGTACTAACCTACGCCGTCATTAGCATCAGCTCAGGCACACTCATTTTGAACGCTCTGACTTGTAACAGAAGGTTCTCATCATGATGTATGTTGCCTTGCTTCTGTTGGGATGTGCACTACTACTCACAGTTGTCGCACACTTGTCTTCCTTCAAACGAGATGTTGTCGCTGAACGACTGACTCGCGTATCGAGCTACTCCTCTAAGTACACCACCGCTTCAAGTAAATGGCGCTTCCAAGGTGCAAAACCACGACGCCAGAAGTTAATCCTCATTGGCTGGTTGAGTCCTAATGCAGAGTTCTATTTTCTTGGCTTAAGACTACTGACGATGGTGATGGGATCTATTGCTTGGTATGTCACTCGAATCCAAGTGCTTAACATGAACTCTGTGGCCGAATGTATCGCAATCGCCATTGTGGTTGGCATCCTGTTCGACCGCATTCTAGATTGGCGTGTGAACCAAGTCCGAATGCAAATTAGCCGCGTTATTCCTGATGCCGTCGATCTGATGGTGGTATGTGTCGCATCAGGCCTAACACTCGAAGCGGTATTTCGCTGTGTCGGTGAAGAGATGCGTGCGATCTCTCCAGCATTGTCACGCGAATGGCTACTCACTGCGACTGAGATATCGGTTCTTGATTCACCACAAACGGCACTTTCAAACCTAGACAAACGAGTCCAGCTTCCTGACATCAACAATATTGTGACCACCATGAATCAATCGCTTCAATACGGCACACCTCTCGCTGAAGCGTTAAAGCTGATTGCCTCTGATAGCCGCCAATATCACTTCTTAGAGCTTGAAGAGTGGGTAGGAAAAATACCAGCCAAGATGTCATTCCCTTTAGTGGTCTTCATCATGCTACCTGTCGTGGGCATTATTGTCGTGCCAATCATGTTATCCCTTAAACAAACTCTGGGGGGCTTATGAACAAGATCGTTCTCTTGGGTTTAGCGCTGATTTTGGTGGGCTGTCAGTCAACGAATAACGTTGAAAAAGAGACCTCTGAAGATATGAAAGTCGCCGAGGTTGCACTGATGAATGGCAAACCAGAAAGTGCCATGGATCTGTACCGAAAGATGCTGATATCGAAGCCTGATGACCCACAGTTACTATTGCTAATGGGGTCTGCTGCGAATCAAGCCAGTCGTTATGATGAGGCGCTGCATTATCTAAAGCGTGGTATCGAGCTTAATCAATCGAGCGCGATTTACAGAGAACTTGGCCGAGCTTGGTTGGCGCTCGGTGAGCTTAAACAAGCCACAACCGCTCTCGAAGAATCTGTCAGATTAGTCGCAACTGATGATGTCGCCCAAAACAGTTTAGGCGTGAGTTACTCGCTCAATAAGCAGTATTCAAAAGCGCGTGAATCTTACTCTCATGCCCTCAGCTTGATGCCATCCAGTAATGAGTATCGCAACAACTTAGCCATGGCTTGGATACTCGATGGTAAACCAGAGCAAGGGATTCGAATTCTGCACCCGATCTTTGTCCGAGGTGAAGCGAGCGTAAAACTGCAACTCAATCTAGCACTGGCTTATGCGCTTTCTGGAGACAGTGCGTCCGCGAAAAGTATCGCTCGTGCACATCTATCTCAACCTGAGTTCGCCAACAATAGTCTGTATTACCAAGAGCTTGCTGCTAAAACAGAGCAAGGAGAACAGTGATGCTCTCACGTCAAAAAGGTGCGCAGACCGTCGAGTTTGCAATGTTGGTGGTACCGTTCCTGATACTGATCATCGGTTTCTTTGAGATCTGCCGCCTGCTGTTGGTCAACATCATCCTTGATGTAGCCGTTAATGCGGGTGTTCGTGAGGCCAAGACACGGCCGATTAGCCCTATTTCAGACCAAGCTTTTGCCGAGACTATCGCAAAGTTCCCACTGATAGATAAGAGCAAGCTCGTCTTGGATCCATCGCCGCTATACGCCGAAAACTTCTCAGATTTAGTTAATGAGAAACCGGTATCCAAAAGCAGAGCAGTGTTAGGCGAGTACAAGGTGTCTTACTCATTTTCATTTGCCTTATTACCTAATCTATCAACTCAGTTTTCTGAGTCTATCGGCAACATGACAACCTTGAAAAGAAAGGTACTGGTTAGTTATGACAACAAATAAAACACCTCGAAAAAAACAAGCGGGTTCAGCAGCGATTGAATTCCCCTTCGTTGTACTCGCACTCATGATCATTTTGTGGGGGCTTGTTGCTACCTACCGCTTATTCAACCTACAGACTCAGCTCGACAACGTGACATATAACCTAGTCAACGCCGTTTCACTAACGCAACTGAAACCAGAGCAAGGCCCAAACGGATTACCTAATACGTTAAAGGATCAGCTTCTCGATCTCGCCGAACGTTATCTTCCGCAAGACATCAAGCGCAGCGATATTGGGTTGGTACTTGAAAGCCGTGTATTTAATACCACTGCTTCGAACTGGGAATACAAGCACATCCATGCCGGGATCATCTGTCAAAGCGACACTCCTCCCATCGAGAAACTAAAGGCACTTATCGTTGAGGGTAGCGGCGACCCTGCGTTAGTTGGAAGACCATCCACCTTGGTTCAACTCACTTTATGTGTGAATACACCGTTTGACTACAAGCGACTCAATCTTCCTAAAACACTCTCAAGTTCATCAGCCGTGATAGGAAAGCATTATGGTTAAACCAATATTCGGCAGCATTGCGCTTAAAAAACAGCAAGGCTCCATGACCATTTCATTGTTGGCGTTACTGTTTCCAGCGCTTTTCATTGCCGTTGGCACCCTGATGATCTCGGCTCAAGTAATGGTTTCAAACCGAGCAGCGCAAGCCGCCGATTCGGCCGCATTAGCGTGTGCTTTTGCTGATACAGCCACACACCCAATGATGTTGGCTTACCAAGAGTACTATAAGCCAACCCTAAAAGGCGTGAGTGGCTTAAAACCAGAAATCATAGGCTCAGAATGCCGTATTAGCCTAGGTTATTCATTATCACCCTTACTGCCCAACTTCAAATATGAGAGCTATGCAAACAAGGTAACGGCGACAGGTGGTGGTTATAAAGGTGTGGTTGAAAGCAAGCACTCTTCGATTCCAACGGAGCTGGTATTGGTACTTGATGTGTCTGGATCGATGGGTTCAAACATCCAGTCGTTGAAATCCATTTTATCCAATGCATTGAATACGATTCAATCTCAGAGCAATAACGCTAACGATTTGGATTCTGTAAGCATTTCAATCGTTCCCTTCGACTCTGGAGTCGCAGCGCAGCGCCCACATTGGTTATCCAAAGAAGCGGCCGGTATCTACTGTATCGATGGGCTTAGCTATCGCAATGGCAATTTCTCTGCAGCACTGACGGTCGACAACTTAGCGACGCTGCACTCAGAACGCCCTGTGAAGTTTACACCGCCAAGTCAATGGTTAAGCGACTGTAACCAAGACTCACCAATGCTGCCATTAACCAGCGTCTTTTCTCGCGTCCGAAACTCGATAAACAGCCTAACAGCAAATGGCGGTACTCGCTCTTTTCACGGCTTGTTATGGGGAGTGAGACAACTGATCCCTAGCTGGCAACAAGCATGGGGAATCAACGTCAGCACAGTACCTGAAACCAGAAGAAAGCTAGTGCTCTTCACCGACGGTGCTGACGAAGGAGACACGTTTGACCAACTGGTTAACGCAGGGTTCTGTACTACCGCAATCAATCAATATGGCATCGAAATGAACTTCATCGGCTATGGCGTCAACTCATCTCGAATCGCCCAATTCGAGCGTTGTGCAGGGAACCCATCACGTGTGTTTAGTGCCACGAATACCACCCAACTCAACGAGTATTTTTCCGACATTTTAGCCGTTGAATACTCGGCAACCATCAAACTCACTCAAGCATCTAATTAACAGAACTTACTTAGAAACACTGAACTTTAAACACAGTTAAAAACAATGGAGAACAACATGTTTACACGAGCCTTAGCGTTATTGGCGCTATGCCTTTCTTTACCCGCATTGGCTTATCAAGAAGGCGATTCTTTATCACCAGACGTTATCGAGAAACTGCAACTTAACAACGATGAACTGACCATTATCGACTTCTTTGCAGAGTGGTGCGTCTCTTGCCGCGAAGAGCTACCGGAAGTCAATCAACTCTACACCGAACTCAAAGGCACTGGTGTCACGTTTAAAGGCGTGGACGTTGATGAAGATGTTGAGGTTGGCTTGGCGTTTCAAAAGCAACTCGGACTGGAATTCCCTGTTGTTAACGACCCTGAACAAGCATTAATTGCCGAGTTCAAGCCGATCGGTATGCCAGCGCTTTATTACATCTATCAAGGCAAGGTTATCAAGATTCGTTTTGGTGCCATCAACCACATTAGCGACGTCATTACTGACGACCTCACCAAGATGGGAGTGCAACTGTAATGCTAATCAAAGCCACCCTTGTTGGGCTACTCGCTATTCCAATGACTGCTAATGCGGCTCTTGAACTCGATCTTAGTGGTTTAGGAAAGAAGCCCGCTGAACAGCAAGCCAACGATAGCGGAAAAAACGAAGGCCCAATCATTGAAGAAGAGATCATCTCCAGCACCGTTTATTCAAGTGGCGGTGATTATTCAAACCCAGAAGCGAAACGTGCAACCAGACGAAATATTGAAATGGTGAAACCCAAGGCAAAGCAACTGGTTATCGAACAGAAAGCACAAGAAGTAAGCAACAAACCTTCTGCTCTGGCTTTCGTTGATGAGTTTCTTGGTATTGAACCTGTAAAGCCTTGGGAAAAAGGCACATTGGCTCAAAAAGAGATGAAACCCGGTGGCCCGGTGCCTGAATTCGACGTCTTTTCTGAAAAGGTCTTCGCTTACAAACAAGGTTCCGTCGGCGGCAGTGGTGTTGGTGGCGGTGGCTGTGGTTGTAACTAACCGCTCCATCAATGAACAAATCAGTATTTAAAAAAACAAAATAAGAACAAAATGAAAAAATTACCAATTACGCTGCTGAGTGCAGCGGCAGTGGCTAACGTGGCATTAGCTGAAGATCATATCTCTGTTCATTACCTGAGCTATGAGGAATACGATGACAGAGTATCAGCCAATGACACCATGGTTTCGATTGAAAAAAGTATCGGCTTAGATTGGACACTCAACGCAGAAATAAGCTACGACAGTGTTTCTGGCGCCTCACCAGCGTGGGGACCAACGACACCTCTTGCTTCGAATGCCGACCAGATAAATCGCGCCCTAAAAACTCAACAGGCACAGAATAAAACCGACGAGGTTATTCGTGCAGGCTACGACCCTCATCGCAGTGGCTATGAAATCCAAAAAGTAGGCCTTGAAGACACCAGAAAATCCATCAGCTTAAGCGCGACCTATCGCGACACCTTACGTAATGAATGGACCTTAGGTGGCAACGCATCTCAAGAAGAAGATTATGAAAGCCTTGGCATTAACGCCAAAGGTTTGGTCTATGCCGATAGCACTAAAAACCGCTCTTACAGTCTAGGGGGCTCTGCCCTTTTCGATCAGACTCAAGCATTCGGCAAATACTCGCTGGCTTCATCAAACAGCCAAAGCTGGGAAGACATTTTTACGGGCAGTTTAGAAGCCGGATTATCACAAACCTTCACGCCGAATCTATACAGCATTTTTACTGCTTACACGGGTTACCGAAGTGGCTATTTGAGCAATCACTATTTAACGGTTCTGCGTGAAGTCGATATCAATGACGACGGTAAAATCGATGACGATGAAGTGTTCTTGGGGCAAGACTCTCGACCAGATACGCGACTCTCTGGCGGTATTAATATCCAAGCTTTTTACTCATTGTCCGACAGTCTAAAAATCCGACCAAGATACAAATGGTTTATGGATGATTGGGGCGTAATGTCTCACCAGTTAGGCGGCAAATTATCTTGGCGAGTGAGTGAATGGTTAACCTTGGCACCGGGCTATTTCTGGTACACGCAAGATGCAGCCGATTTCTATCGCGATCCAAGTAGTGCCGATCCTTCTTTTGCATCGTCAGGCTACGCGACTTCAGACCTTCGCTTAGGCAACTTCACGGCCAATGCCTATGAACTAGGTGCGAGTATCAAGGTACATAAGAAGTTACGCTTAAATGCGCTTGCTGCGTACTACGAACAAAGCAACGGTTTTGAAGCACAGTGGTGGGCTGTTGGAGCAACCTATGAGTTCTAACCTGCCCTTTGTACATCGCTTTCATGCCATGACCGTACCGTGTGAAGTGCAAATTTTGTCGATGGATTTGGCTAACATTCCAGAGGCAAGCGCAACAGCAATAGCGACTGAGATAGAGCAAAACACACGCCGATTGGAAGACAAATATAACTTCTACTGCGACGACTCATGGCTAACACAGCACATTAATCAGCGAGCATCATGTGATGTCGAACTCGATTCTGAATCTGCTGAGGTTTTCCAACACCTCGACCGATTAAGTCAACTGACCTTCGATACCTTTGATACTACGGTTGGCAGCATCAAACATCTTTTAAAACAAAAGCCGAAGATGTTGCACAGTCATGCTTTCCAAGCCCTGTCTTCTGCTTTGGGTAAGCAAGCGTGGGAGCTGAAAGGGACTGTCGATCTACAAAAGACAAGGCTACACGTCCCTGATTCCCGTACTCGTTTCGATTTTGGCGGCGTCATCAAAGAGTACGCCGTCGACCAAGCCGTAGCGATCGGCAAACAGCTCGGCGCGACGTCGATGTTAGTGAATTTTGGCGGTGACATCTATGCGCTGGGAACCAAACCGGATGGCTCGGCATTTAACATTGCTGTCTTAGATCCAAGAGACAACAAGACCCCATTTTTCGCCGTTCCGTTAACGAACGCAGCGCTCACGACCTCAGCTCACAGTGAACGCCAAGTGCAATTTGGTGACAAGACCACCTCTCATATTCTGTCAAAGCAAGATGTCGAGCAGAAGATCCTTTCTGTTACCGCTATCTCGTCGTCCACATTAGAAGCAGGCGTGCTCAGTACTTCACTGACATTGAACCCCAACATATCAGTACCTGAAGACAGCGCTGTTATCTACATCGACGATCAATTACACATTCACCAAAACACGGAGTTCCTTCATCCATGAAGTGCTACCTACTTACGTTAATTCTATTGTTTAGCGGCTTTTTGCATGCTCAAGAAAACGAGTTTCTTCCTGTTGAAGAAGCTTTCCCCGTAACTTGGGAAGCCACAGATCAAGGCGCGGTAATCAGCGTTGATACCCACAAGGGTTACTACCTGTATCAATCTCGATTTTCGTTCAAAGGTGAGTCGTCATTATCTACGTTAGAACCGAGTTATTCGCTGCCAGGTGAAAAGAAAGAGGATCCTAACTTTGGTAACGTCATCGTGTTTCACGAGCCCGTTACCGTTACTGTTCCTTACTCAGGAAGTGGGAAACTCACCGTGCGTTATCAAGGCTGCGCAGACAAAGGACTTTGCTACCTGCCGCAAAAGTTAGTGCTCGATTTACCGATGCTCGAAACCGTAGCTGAAACCTTGGTTGAGGAGCCATCAAACTCTCTATATCAAACCCTAGGTGAGATCAGTGAGGATACGAATGGCTTATCTTCGTTCCTATCCCAAGCCGGTAAGTTACAAGCGCTTCTTGTGTTCTTCTTGCTTGGTCTAGGCTTGTCCCTAACGCCATGTGTACTGCCGATGATTCCGATTTTGGCTAGCATCATCGGTGGCGAAAAAGCGATGACAGGCAAGAAAGGTGCGGCACTCTCCAGTTCCTATGTTCTGGGTATGGCGACTAGCTATGCCATGACGGGGATCTTAGTCACCACCTTGGCAAAAGGTGTCAACCTGCAAGCCGCGATGCAACAGCCTTGGTTGTTAAGTAGCTTTGCAGCGGTTTTTGTTCTGCTCGCATTGGCGATGTTCGGATTCTATGAACTCCAACTGCCTGCCGCCCTGCAGCAAAAGCTCAACAGCGGCTCAGACAAGCTTGGAGGCGGTAAGATCGCCAGTGTCTTTGCCATGGGCGCAATATCAGCCTTGGTTGTGTCACCTTGTGTCAGTGCTCCATTGGCTGGTGCCTTACTGTACGTCTCAACAACTCAAGACTGGGTGTTTGGCGGAGCGACTCTGTTCGTTATGGCGCTTGGTATGGGCATACCGCTTATCGCGATCGGCGCAAGTGGCGGGCGTCTGTTATTAAGAAGTGGCGCGTGGATGGTTTCAGTTAAACAAGTGTTTGGCGTGCTGCTGTTAGCTGTTGCTATCGTCCTGTTGAGCCGCTTTGTTGCTCCATCAATTATTATGATCTTATGGGCGCTGCTTGCTATCGGTTCCGGTGTGCATTTCGGTGCTTTAGAAGCCGCACAACCGGGTTGGGCGCGTACTCGTAAGTTTTCTGCTTTGTTGCCACTGGGTTACGGCCTCATTCTATTTGTCGGATTTTTCTTAGGTAATACCGATCCTCTGAACCCACTAGAAAACAGGGAGTCAGTCCAATCCATTGCGATCACTCCCTTTGAAAAAACAGACTCTGTTATTCAGCTAGAACAACAGTTGCAGACCGCAGCGAGCAGTGACCAAAAGATGCTAGTCGACCTTTACGCAGATTGGTGTGTGTCTTGTAAAGTGATTGAAACCAACGTGTTCAACGACCAACAAGTGAGCCAAAAACTTAAAGAGTGGAAGACAATAAAACTTGATGTGACAGAAAGCTCTCCAGAGCAAATGGCATGGCTCAATGATAAGAATGTATTTGGCCCTCCAGCGATTTTCTTTTACTCACCCGCCAGCGGTGAAATAGAGCCTGCGCGAGTCATGGGGGATATTGATAAAGAGGGCTTCAATAACAAACTCAAACTTGCCAATAAGCTCGCTTACACACGAACGACAGAAGCTGATAGCCTAACGAATTAAAAACACACGCTAGATAAAATCAAAATCGCCCAATCATAAATTGGGCGATTTTTTCTTTTGTGGTTTACAGATATAAGGCAATTTATTCTGGGCTTTCTAGCTGCTCAATCACCGTTTGAGTCAATTGCTCAGTATACAGATTGATCTTCCAGTGTTCTGGACTCCAACCTTTGACAAAACGTTGAAAATCAGCCCACGCCACATAGAACATTGGTCGCCAAGCGGCTTCGATTTCATCAAACGAAAACTGTGGCTGATAGTACGTCAATGCCTCTTCCAAGTATCGGAAGTAAGTCTCTAACATCTGTGATTCAAGCTCTGCACAATCTTGCGGCCTCACTGCGCTGCTCATAAATAGAGCCACGTCTTTCATCGCACAACCATGACCCACATATTGGAAATCGACGGCAGCTGCGTTTTGGCTTTCTGAATCAAAACAGAAATTGGCAAGCTTGGCGTCGCCATGTACCAAAGTTTGATATGGACATTCTTTTAGTAAACGGTCGATGTGCTTGGCTTGGTTCTTCAATGGTAAGTCAGTCAACGCATTAAACTCATCAGGGCGTGTGTCTAAATGCCAGTATGTGCCGACTTGCCACAATGATGCAGACTGCTCTTGGTCGATATGGATGTACTTTGCATGAAAGTTAGCGAGCCATTTAAGAGAAGCATCGCGTTGTTTTTGCTCTTCTAGTGTGTAACCAGACGCCAGTTCAGGCTGAGTCTCTTTGGTTGCCAGATCGTAAGAGGCAGCAAGCACATCAAACTGAGAGATCAACGGAAAGCCGATTTCGGCCAAGTCTTGCATCACAATCAGCCACTCGTTTTCTTGTAACTCACATTGCAACCCTACAGGTACAGGGCAACGCTCATCCCACTCTTGGGTAAACGACTGATACCAAGCCGTTTCCACTTGGTAAGAGTGCACCTTTCGTTGGTGAGAGAGTTTGGTATTCCAACCCTTTGGGTGTTCTGCTTTATCTGGCAACGCGACATGTTTAACAATCACACTTTTCAGTTCAGCATGGCCTTCTTGAGAAAAGACCAAGCGAACTAACTCGCCATATCCACCCCACAGGCGTTGAATCACTTGGACATCAAACCCTTCATGACAACCCAACGAGGTCGCTATTTTTTGATAAAGATCAGGCTGATTTTGACTTGAACTCGCTTCAGGTTGAGCCCGATTATTTGACGATATTGATTGAGACATATTACTCGTTGCTATGCTTTATCAGGTAGAAGATGTGGCCACTGTGGCTGCCTATTCATGTAGTGAACGACATAGCTACAAACTGGCACAATTTTGAAGCCTGCTTGTTCAATTTCAAGCAAGATCGACTCCATCATCACCTTGCCAAAGCCCTTGCCTTGTAGTTCATCAGGGATTCGTGTCGAGGTGATATGTAGTACATCTCCGTCCTTTTGATACTTAACGACCGCGAACTGGTTGGGTTCTAGCTCAACTGTGATCTGGTTCACTTCTTGATCCCATTTTACTGCCTGCATTCTCAACTCCTGCAAATAATTGATACGACAAACAATAAAAGTTTGAAGTATGAGTTCCTTGTAATAGACTAACGCAAGTGCATATAAATAAAACTAAGTACTTACAAACAAAGTAGTTAATTCAGTGCCATCGGCTTAATATAAAAACAGCAATGATAAAAGGCACTCTATAAATCTATGTGAGTACGCCTACTCAATCTAGCACGTAATAACCCCTTGTTAGCAAGTTACCAATATAACTAACAGACGCATGTTGGCGCATGGAGAATATATAATGAACGCACCACTGAAGAAGCCTTTGGAGCATAATCAGGCACTTCAAGACCCTCGTAACCGCACCGTTTCTACGATAAACAGCACCGATGCACTGGCCATGATTGAGCACGGCAGTGAGCTGACATTAAATGTCTCGACTCCGGTTGGCACTAAGTTTCTCGCCACCACCAAATTTATCGGTACGCACAGTGATAACTGTATTGTGGTTGAGGTTCCCGAGGTATCCAATGAAGATCTGAATTTTTTCTTTCAAGAAGGTTTTTGGATGACCGCTCGTGCCTATTCTCTACGAGGTGAAGGCGCACTCATTCACTTTAGAAGCCAAATTCACCATAAGATTGGTGAACCCTTCCCTATTCTTGTGCTTTCGACACCAAGCACGATGCAAGTCACTCAGCTGCGTAAAGAAACACGCTATGAAGTGAACTTGGCTTCAAGAATTATCTTCAACGACCAACGAGCAAACTGTGAGATAAGAGACTTATCTAAAAGTGGTTGTCGTTTTGTGACCTCTCCGACCTCTCGTGCAATTCAGATTGCCGATCGAGTGTCTATCGAGATTACACCTGAAAACTACAATGGCCCTCTTATCCCTCCATTGAGAGGCATCATCTGTAATCTGCAAAAATCGACGCACTACGCTCGATACGGTGTGGAATTTGATGATATTGGCCGCGCTAACGCTAAACACTTGTTGGCAAAATTGAAGTTCGATGGCACCAAGCTCTGCTTACGAAACGGCTAAGATCATTTAACACACTGCGCTCATCAAATTCGTGAATTGACCAAATACAAACCACTCACTCGCGAGCAAAGTCGCAACCAATAAAAAAGCCATCGACTCTAGAATCGATGGCTTTTGCGTTGTGGCTGTTTATCTGTTTATCTGTTTATCTGTTTATCTAGGCATAAACTAGCCAACTAACTATCTAGCTATACAGCTATTTACGCAGTGCGTTCAGTTTAGCTTGAGCGATACCAAAGATAGTATCAATTGGATAGCTACCCTCATCACTTGCCTCACCTGCGGCTTTGCCTGTGAACAGTTCAATCGCCTCTGTGACATGGTCAATCGCCCAGATATTGAACTCGCCTTTTTCAACCGCTTTCACGATGTCACCGCGCAGCATTAAGTTATGAACATTCGATCGTGGGATTATCACCCCTTGTTCGTTTGAACGTCCTTTGATTTCACACACATCAAAGAAACCTTCAATTTTCTCGTTCACACCACCAATTGGCTGAGACTCACCGAACTGGTTCATTGAGCCGGTAATTGCAATATCTTGGCGGTTTGGCTGCTTAGAAAACGCAGACACCACCGCACAGAACTCGGCCATACTCGCACTGTCACCATCAACGCCACCATACGATTGTTCGAAGGTGATGTTAGTGGTGAGTGGTACTTTCGCTGTCTTACCAAATACCGAAGAAAGATAAGCCGATAAGATCATCACCCCTTTCGAGTGAATACTGCCACCTAGGTCTACGTTTCTTTCAATATCAATCACTTCACCATCACCGTAAGCTGTGGTAGCCGTGATTCGGTTCGGCGCTCCAAACATATGATCTGTTGTGCTGAGTACAGAAAGCGCATTGACCTGCCCAACCGCTTGGCCATCAACATGAATAAGCGTTGTACCGTTAGTGAAGGTTTCCATTACGCTGTCTTGCAGTCGTCCAACACGCATCTGTTGGTTAGATAACGCTTGGTCGACGTGCGTTGCACGAATCAAGTTCGATTTTGAGCCTCTCGCTACGTAGTTTGACTCACGAAGCAGATTCGCAATGTGTGCCGAGTGCAGCGACAACTTACCTTGGTCACCCGCTTGACGAGAACTGTGCTCAATGATACGAGCAATCGCTTTTCGGTCACAATGCAGCATGTTGTTGTCGTGCACGATGCTCGAAATAAAGCGCGCGTAGTGCATTTCAGAATCGGGAGTACGCTTCATCTCATCTTCGAAATCGGCTGTCACACGGAACAGTTCACCGAACTCTGCATCGTAATGTTGCAGCAGTTGATAAGTGCGGTAATCACCAAACAAAATGATCTTAACGTCTAATGGAATAGGTTCTGGATCAAGCGATACCGCTCCCGTTAACGTGACCTCTTTTTCTAATGAAGTGAAGCTCAATTGACGCGAACGTAGCGCGCGCTTCAGGCCTTCCCAAACATAAGGCTGTTCGAGGACTTTAACCGCATCCATCAACAACACACCGCCATTGGCTCTATGTAAACTACCAGCGCGAATCAATGAGAAGTCCGTAAATACAGTGCCTTTAAAAGTTGCCGTCTCGACATAGCCAAACAGAGAGTGATAATTCGGATTCTCTTCAACTACGATCGGCAGCGTCTCCTCCTTCTGGCTCACAATCACGTTAACCTTGTAGCGACGCGGCATTTTCTTATCCAAAGAGGCGGTCGCAACTTCTGCTTGCTCTGTGCTCTCTTCCAAGAAAATATCTGCGTTGTCGACAATGTCTTTACGCAGTGCCGTCAGGTACTTTTTGATATCTGGATATTGGCTGTAATCTTGCTTCAACTGCTTGATGAAGTGCGTGATCACATCTCGCGCCGTATCATCATTAAGCTTTTGAATTTTCTCGGTATACGTCTCTTCAAGCTCGGTCAGTTCGCGAGAAATGGTTCGTAGACCCACTTCCAATCCATCGATGGTTTTATCGAACTGGTCTTGCTCTTCCGGCGAAAGCAGATCGAAGCTCTCTTCGGTATGAAGATCATCCCCATTCATTGCGACAAACTGGTAATCACCCTGAGTGGTAATCGTCAGGTTGATGCCCTTGTCTTTCGCTTCTTGGCTAATTGTTTCGAGTGCAGCTTGTTGCTTCGTGGCCAATTGGTTTTTAAGCCTATCTGCACGGCTAAAGTACATCTCATTGTCGAATGCGAGCGGCATGGCTTTAAGCAATTTACGCATCAGCTTTTCAATGTCTTGCTTTAAGCTGCTGCCCACGCCACGTGGCAACTTGAGTACCTTCGGTGTACGAATATCTTCAAAATTCGCGATATAACACCAATCAAAAAGCTCTTGGACCTCTTGAGTGTGTCGGTTTAGATAGCGCAAAATCATGGTGCGCTTACCCAAACCATTTCGCCCTATCGCATAAATGTTGTAACCCTTTTCCTTGATTGACATCGCGAACTCAACGGCCTTTTGTGCACGTTCTTGCCCGACGATTTCGTCAATTGGAGCCAGTTCTTTGGTCGACTTACATGGTAGCTTATCGAGTTCCGCTACCTTATACAGCTGTTCTGTATTGAGTCTTTGCATCGCCATCGCCGCCTCCTTAGTCCTTCATTACTTGGGTGTAGATAAAATCAGTGTAGATGTAATTTCCTATAAATTTAGTGACTTACGCAACATCGCTGTTCAACTGAGCAAATAACGCACAATTTGAGCCATTTTTAAGAATAACCGGCCACTTTCTTTACCAACTTAACACGTGAATGATTTTAATTTGCATTTGATAATAAATATCATTAACATTTTCAGATATTATAAATTGAGGATGTGGATATGGAAATTGAACGATGCTGGATGCACTACCTAAAAGCTGAACAGTTAATGGAACAAGGTCACTGGCCAGAAGCACAGCGCCTGTATGGTGATGTTCTAACGTCTCTTCCTCACCACATCCAGGACGCTGCATACCAAAGCGACATCAAGCCCTGCCAATTTGCCTGTCTACTTGCAGGGCTTAGAGACGCAAGTGTCGCTCAATCAGAGATTTTCAACCGTTTAGGCCATCATCAGCAAGCCTTCGACACCTTGAATCAGTCTTACGCACTGATGCAATTTATCTCTCTCGAAAGCACAGAACTGATCCAACGCACCTATTCACTGCTGGAAAAACAGAGTGAAGATCTACTCAATCATTTGATCGCTTTTTGCAGTGCTCAACGCAGTTCGTATTGGATGCTCGAACTAGAACAAATTCAACGTGCTCATCACCATTTTGGGCAACTTAAAACCACGTCAGAAGTGAAATCTTCACCTAATGTCTTAAATTGATAAGGATATATCATGTCGGACCGGGCCATTCTTAAAGTCAATAACCTCTCCGTTAGCTTCACAACCAATGATGGAATCATTGATGCGGTAAAAAAGGTTAACTTTACCCTTAATTCTAGCGAAACCTTGGCCATTGTTGGTGAATCAGGTTCAGGTAAATCAGTCTCTTCTAACGCACTCATGCGTTTGCTCCCTGATAACGCCATCATTGATGCTCAATCTGAAATAGAATTTGAGGGGCAATCAATACTTGGCAAGACTGAACGAGAGATGCAGTCGATTCGTGGCGACAGAATCGGCATGATCTTTCAGGAACCGATGACCTCTCTCAACCCATACCTGCGCGTGGGCACACAAGTGGCTGAAGCCATTATGTGTCACCGCAATGTATCGAAATCAAAAGCAAAACAGCGTGTGCTAGAGCTCTTCAATCTTGTGCATTTACCAATGCCAGAACAGGCTTACAACAAGTATCCGCATGAGTTTTCAGGCGGTCAGTTGCAGCGCATCATGATTGCGATGGCTTTAATCAACGAGCCCGATATTTTGATTGCCGACGAACCCACCACCGCATTGGATGTGACCGTACAAGCGGAAGTGCTTTCTCTTATCAAAGAAATCCAAAACAAAATGGGCATGGCAATTTTGTTCATCACCCATGACCTTGGCGTCGTGAAACATTTTGCCGACCGTGTTCTGGTGATGTGCAAAGGTGAGCTAGTTGAAGAAGGGATGACTCAAGCCTTATTCGAGAATCCAAGACACGATTACACACGCATGCTGATTAACTCGATTCCTAAAGGCGCTAAGGTTCCTGTTGAGGCGTCAGCCCCAGAGCTATTGTCTGCTGACGACATCCGAGTTCAGTTCTTGGTTAAATCACATTTCATCAAGAGTAAAAGTCAGTACTTCGAAGCCGTAAAAGGCATTTCGTTGAATCTTAAACAAGGCGAAACCTTGGGTATTGTTGGTGAATCCGGATCAGGAAAATCAACACTGGGACGAGCGTTAATCGGCTTGCTGCCAAGTACCGGACGTATTGTTTACAAAGGCCAAGACGTTAGCTTATTAAATGATAAAGAGCGTCACAAGCTCAAGAAAGATGTCCAAATGGTGTTCCAAGATCCTTATGGTTCTTTATCACCACGCATGACAGTTGGGGAAATCATCACCGAAGGCTTAACGGTGCATCAACCTCATCTATCCAAGCAAGAACGTTTAGAAAGAGCGCGCAAAGCATTGATTGAAGTTCGCTTAGAGCCGAATTCAGTAAACCGTTATCCACATGAGTTCTCTGGCGGGCAAAGACAACGTATCGCGATTGCTCGCGCGCTGATTCTTGAACCTTCTTTCATTTTGCTGGATGAACCGACTTCAGCACTCGATCGCTCAGTACAACTGACCGTGATTGACCTGCTGAAAGACATTCAAGCCAAGCACAATATCGGCTTCCTGTTCATCAGCCACGACCTCTCGGTAGTGAAAGCACTGTCGGACCGTGTATTGGTGATGCAGAAGGGTGAAGTGATGGAAGAAGGGTCTGCAGAAGATATTTTCAACAACCCGAAAAATGACTACACCAAGAAGTTAATCGCAGCGTCATTCGACTTAGAAAATAAATCGAAAAAAAATGCGGCGTAACGGGAACTAATCAACATTAACAGCGTCTTATATGTACATTCTGAATATTTATCGATACTCAAAATAATTGGAGTTGCAGCTAGGCAACAAATAAGTTCAGCCCTATGAGCATAGGGGTTCTATGTGATTAGGGTGAACTTAGGCAGTTAACAACGCTGCAGCTTCAAGTATGAAGAGTAGAATGGATTGAAATCTAGAATGGATATAGCAAAACTGGTTTGGCCGCCAAAAGAGAAATGTCGCATGGATGCGACATTTTTCGTTTCTGGCGTATATGAAAAATCAACTCAGTGATTATGAAGGTTTGCTAAAATTGACGGACTTTAAACAGGGTTAGCTGGTAGTCGAGTCGCAGAGGGGCTTCGTTCAACTCGTTTTTGGACATAAATGAGCTACAGCCTCCCCTAAATTAGCAATTTATAGATAACTAAAGGTATGGAAAGTCGCTTAACGTAGCGTCCAGTATTGATGGTGCAGATCAAAAGCGCACCAAACTTCATACCAAAACCGCCGAGTGTAACGCATCACCTTGATTGCTTTGTTGAACGAAGCCGCTGCGCGGCAGAGTAAAACGAGTACAAGCCATACTCTTGTCACACCATCACCCTGATGGTCGTTGACAGGAGTAACTTATGAATCCCACCGACTTAGAACGCTACAACGCCCTTTATGAACAACACCTTACCAACCTAAAACTGCAAGGTAAACGCCCTGCAACTATTGATGCCTATTCTCGTGCGGTTCGTCGGATCACCGCTCATTTCGATCGCGTTCCTGACACATTAACCACGGCCGATCTCAAACAGTTCTTCGCGTCTCTTATCCAAACCCACTCGTGGAGCACCATTAAACTCGATCGTAATGGCTTGCAGTTTT
>NZ_JBFSPI010000038.1:0-45810 GCF_041464685.1 Vibrio sp. 10N.237.312.B06 | reverse complement strand
TAACTCTTTACCATGCTGTTCAAAAAACACTCACGAAAGATCAACACGCCCTAGTCATGTTACGTCTTTTCGCGAACTAGACCGCTAGCTCCGGAATGAGCCACAAAATAGGGTGTAAACTGACCCTTTAGAAAGTGACACGCTTTCTGTATAATCCGCACACAGAATTCAAGGGCAAGTATTATCTACTTGCCCTTTTTACGCTTTAGATCAGCAAAGGGCGACTATGTCTTTCCAACAAGAAGTGAGCAAACGTAGAACGTTTGCGATTATCTCTCACCCGGATGCGGGTAAAACCACGATTACTGAAAAAGTTCTTTTATTCGGAAACGCGATTCAAAAAGCGGGTACCGTAAAAGGCCGTGGCTCTAACCAGCACGCTAAATCTGACTGGATGGAGATGGAAAAAGAACGTGGTATCTCGGTAACTACGTCTGTAATGCAATTCCCATACAACGATTGTCTAGTCAACCTACTCGATACTCCTGGACACGAAGATTTCTCGGAAGATACGTACCGTACATTAACCGCGGTTGACTCTTGTTTGATGGTTATCGATGCTGCGAAAGGTGTCGAGGATCGTACTCGTAAACTGATGGAAGTAACGCGTCTACGTGATACACCAATCGTAACGTTTATGAACAAACTTGACCGTGATGTTCGTGACCCAATGGAAGTGCTAGATGAAGTGGAAAGCGAGCTAGGTATGGCTTGTGCTCCAATCTCTTGGCCTATCGGTTGTGGTAAAGAGTTTAAAGGCGTTTACCACATTCACCGTGATGAAACGATCTTGTATGAATCTGGCCACGGCCATGAGATCCAAGAAGTTCGCATTATCAAAGGTCTAGATAACCCTGAACTAGACGAAGCTGTTGGCGAAGATCTGGCGAGCAGCGTTCGTGAAGAACTTGAATTGGTTATTGGCGCATGTCCTGAGTTTGATCACGAACTATTCCTTGCTGGCGAGTTGACTCCAGTTTACTTCGGTACTGCATTGGGTAACTTCGGTGTTGACCATATGCTTGATGGCCTAACTCGATGGGCTCCTGCGCCTCAAACACGTCAAGCAAATGAGCGTGATGTTGAAGCGACTGAAGAGAAGTTCTCTGGTTTCGTATTTAAGATCCAAGCAAACATGGATCCAAAACACCGTGACCGTATCGCATTCATGCGTATCGTATCGGGTACTTACGACCAAGGTATGAAGATGAACCATGTTCGTACTGGTAAGAACGTCAGTATCTCTGATGCAGTAACCTTCATGGCGGGTGACCGTGCTCGTGCTGAAAAAGCATACGCGGGTGACATAATTGGTCTGCATAACCACGGCACAATTCAGATTGGCGATACCTTTACTCAAGGCGAAAGCTTGAAGTTCGCAGGTATTCCTAACTTTGCGCCTGAGCTATTCCGTCGTATTCGTCTGCGCGATCCATTGAAGCAGAAGCAACTTCTAAAAGGCTTGGTTCAGCTTTCTGAAGAGGGCGCGGTTCAAGTATTCCGTCCTTTGCAAAATAACGATCTGATCGTTGGTGCAGTTGGTGTACTTCAGTTTGATGTGGTTGTAGCGCGCTTGAAAGCGGAATACAACGTTGAAGCGATTTACGAAGGTGTGAACGTTGCAACTGCACGTTGGGTTGAGTGTGATGACGCTAAGAAACTAGAAGAGTTCAAACGTAAGAGCCAAGCTAACCTAGCGTTAGATGGTGGTGATAACCTATCTTACATCGCACCGACTATGGTGAATTTGAACCTAGCTTTTGAACGTTTCCCAGAAGTTCAGTTCCGAGCGACGCGCGAGCACTAATCACTCTGCGCTCTATTCGAGTTAAACAAAAACGTCTATTGTTCTGCAATAGGCGTTTTTTTATTCGTGTCATTTGAGGTTAGAGGCTTAAGGTAAGTATGTTCAGTTGGATAAAATCTTGGATTAATAAATACGATAAGTGGTGCGAAGAGCTTGGCTTAACGCCTGAAAATAAGCGCAGCTGCGTGGCTTATCGCCGTGATCCTCAAGGACAACAAACAGAGAGTAGGGAAGATGACACCAGAATTAAGTGAATTTCCGCTGTTTGACACCCATTGCCATACGGACTTTGACATCTTTGAGCAAGGTTTTTCACTTGATAAAGGTATTGAAGGTTACGTTAAAGAAGCGAAACAGGCGCAAGTCGAGAAGTTAATCATCCCTTCTATTGGCCAAAGTAACTGGAGGAAGCTTGGTGAGATCGCTCAATCTTACCCTAATGTTTACTACGCTTTAGGTTTCCATCCTTATTTTTTAGAGCAAGCCAATGACGAGCAATTCTCAGAGCTTCGCCGATTACTCTCATCAAAAACCAGTCAATGTGTTGCGATAGGAGAGTGTGGTCTCGACTTTTTTGTCGATGTTGCACGGGAGAAACAAGAGCGTTTTTTCATTCAACAAATAGAGCTAGCTAAGGCGTTTAAGCTGCCTTTAATCATCCATGAAAGGAAGTCTTTTAACCGACTTATTGAGCTAATAAAGCAGTATAAATTTACTTTGGGTGGCGTGATTCATGGATTTTCAGGGAGCGAACAGCAGGCTTTGGCGTGGATTCAGCTTGGTTTCTATATTGGTGTCGGTGGAACGATTACTTACCCAAGAGCACAAAAAACACGCACCACTATCTCAAAACTGCCTCTTGAGTGCCTGGTATTAGAAACGGATGCCCCGGATATGCCCATGCATGGAAAACAAGGAAATGTTAATCATTCCAAGTATTTAGTTACGATCTTAAATGAACTGTTTTTGCTTAGAAAAGAACCGAAGCAATCGGTTGCAGCGCAAATTTGGCAAAATAGCCATCGCGCATTCGGTATATGTGAATAAAATCGAAGGTTTTTGTTTATCGTTTGCGTAAATTGCACTTGGCTTGTGATTCGGCTCACATTTACGTGTGAATGGTACATGAATCTTCTACGAAAGTGTGAGGACGGCATTACTTTATTAGTGGTCGCATGAGTATAATTGCCTCCGCTTTATAGCCCCATTTTGTAACACGCCAATAAATAACTAATAAGGAAGTCATAAACTATGAGCCTGTTTATGAGCCTCGTCGGAATGGTTGCACTGATTGCAATCGCAGTACTACTATCCGACAACCGCAAAGCAATTAATCTAAGAACAGTGGGTGGCGCTTTCGCTATCCAATTCGCACTTGGTGCATTCGTACTTTACATCCCTTGGGGTCGTGATCTACTTGCAGGTTTCTCTGCTGGTGTAGCAAACGTGATCGACTACGGTAAAGATGGTACTGGCTTCCTATTTGGTAGCCTTGTTAACTTCTCAGTTGACGGTATCGGATTCATCTTTGCATTCCAAGTTCTACCAACACTAATCTTCTTCTCTGCTCTTATCTCTGTACTTTACTACATTGGTGCGATGCAAGTTGTAATCAAGGTTCTTGGTGGTGGTCTTCAGAAAGCTCTAGGTACTTCTCGCGCCGAGTCTATGTCTGCAGCTGCAAACATCTTCGTTGGTCAAACGGAAGCGCCTCTAGTTGTTCGTCCATTTGTTCCTAAAATGACTAACTCTGAGCTATTCGCAGTAATGTGTGGTGGTTTAGCGTCTGTTGCTGGTGGTGTACTAGCGGGTTACGCATCTATGGGTGTACCTCTAGAGTACCTAGTAGCAGCGTCATTCATGGCAGCACCTGGTGGTCTACTATTCGCTAAAATCATCAAGCCTGAAACTGATGAAGTTGACGAGAACCTAGGTTCAGACATCGACGGTGGCGACGACAAGCCTGCTAACGTTATCGATGCAGCTGCTGGCGGTGCGTCAGTTGGTCTACAACTAGCACTTAACGTTGGTGCAATGCTACTAGCATTCATCGGTCTAATCGCTCTTATCAACGGTATCCTAGGTGGCATCGGTGGTTGGTTCGGTATGGAAAACCTAACTCTAGAACTTCTTCTAGGTTGGATCTTCGCACCGTTAGCATTCATCATTGGTGTTCCATGGGAAGAAGCAACTATTGCTGGTTCTTTCATTGGTCAGAAGACAGTTGTTAACGAATTCGTTGCATACCTAAACTTCGTACCATACATCGGTGAAAACGCTCAAATCGTTGAAGCGACTGGTCAAGTAATGTCTGTTAAGACTCAAGCAATTATCTCGTTCGCTCTATGTGGTTTCGCAAACCTTTCTTCAATTGCGATTCTTCTAGGTGGTCTAGGTGGTATTGCTCCAAACCGTCGTCACGACATCGCACGTATGGGTGTTAAAGCGGTTGTAGCTGGTACTCTATCTAACCTGATGGCAGCAACAATTGCTGGCTTCTTCCTGTCTTTCTAATCAGTTAGAAATCGATATATAGACGCCATAATAATATCGCCCCGTAGCAAGAAATTGCTGCGGGGCTTTTTTGTTTTTGGGCCTAGTGATTTTGAGCATTTGCATGAGTGAATGCTTGGAGTCGAAAATGGGTCTAGAATGTTTTTTTTGAGATACAAACCGTTTGCGTTCTAAGGAGCACTACAATTTATTGATGGATACCTATAATGTATTAGCTAAAGGGATAGGATGTCTCTGCTGGCAAGAAAGTAACATTGAGATTAGCTCGAACGTTATTCTTCTGGGATTAAGCCAAACTTAGCAATACGCTATATTAGCAATACACTATAGATGTTAGACACAACATGACTGATTTGTTGTGCCATAGACCAAACTGGTACTGTGCGGTGACAAGGATTGCAATTGGTAGCGAAAGTTATCAAGTCTTCAGGGAACCAAGTCCGTTCATTTGTGACTACTGAGCATTACTAAAATATCCATCTATACTGGATGGATGGTGAAGTAGTTAACTATTTGAATATATTGATCGGAGATAGAAATGAGCGATTTAAAAGCAGCAGCTCTACGTGCACTTAAACTTATGGACCTAACTACGCTAAATGACGACGATACTACTGAAAAAGTAGTGGCGCTTTGTCATGACGCGAAGACTGCAGTTGGCAACACCGCTGCAATCTGTATTTACCCTCGCTTTATCCCAGCAGCTAAAAAGGCGTTGCGTGAGCAAGGTACTCCAGAAGTACGCATTGCGACTGTAACTAACTTCCCTCATGGTAATGACGACATCGAAATTGCTGTTGCAGAAACAAAAGCAGCGGTAGCGTACGGCGCAGACGAAGTTGACGTAGTATTCCCATACCGTGCTCTTATTGCTGGCAACGAAGAAGTTGGCTTTGAGCTAGTTAAGCAATGTAAAGCCGCTTGTGGTGACATCACGCTTAAAGTGATCATCGAAACTGGTGAGCTAAAAGAAGAAGCACTGATTAAGAAAGCTTCTCAGATCTGTATCGAAGCAGGTGCAGACTTCATCAAAACTTCAACAGGTAAAGTGCCAGTAAACGCGACTCCAGAGTACGCGCGCATGATGCTTGAAGTTATTCGTGACATGGGCGTAGCTAAAACAGTGGGTTTCAAACCAGCTGGTGGCGTACGTACAGCTGAAGATGCTCAAGCTTACCTAGCGATGGCTGATGAGCTACTAGGCGCTGAGTGGGCAGACAACATGCACTACCGTTTTGGTGCTTCAAGCCTACTAACTAACCTTCTTAATACATTAGAAGTGACAGACGAAACTGCAGATCCAGCAGCATACTAATTTCCCTATCGGGTATAACAATAAAGTCTGTTTGATGGAGTGGTGTTAAGTCACTCCATATTACCTCTTTCCCTACAAACCATACTCACTAGAGTTTGGGAGGCACTAATGTATCTACCTCAAGAAATTATTCGCAGAAAACGTGATGGTGAAGTCCTAACGACTGAAGAAATTAACTTCTTCATTCAAGGCGTGGCTAAAAATACCGTTTCTGAAGGCCAAATTGCAGCATTCGCAATGGCTATCTTTTTTAATGAAATGACGATGCCAGAACGTATCGCACTGACGTGTGCAATGCGTGATTCGGGCATGGTGATTGACTGGAGCCACATGAACTTTGATGGCCCAATCGTTGATAAGCACTCTACTGGTGGTGTTGGTGACGTAACTTCTCTGATGCTTGGCCCTATGGTGGCAGCATGTGGTGGTTTCGTTCCAATGATCTCTGGTCGTGGTTTAGGTCACACTGGCGGTACGCTAGACAAACTTGAATCTATCCCTGGTTACAATATTACACCCACCAACGATGTGTTTGGTGCTGTAACCAAAGAAGCTGGCGTAGCGATCATCGGCCAAACTGGCGATTTAGCGCCAGCTGATAAGCGCGTTTACGCGACTCGAGATATCACGGCAACAGTCGACAACATATCGTTGATCACCGCTTCAATTCTGTCTAAGAAATTGGCTGCTGGTCTTGATTCTCTAGTGATGGACGTAAAAGTAGGTTCAGGCGCATTCATGCCGACTTACGAAGCGTCTGAAGAGTTAGCAAAATCTATCGTTGCAGTAGCAAACGGCGCGGGTACTAAAACAACGGCAATCCTAACGGACATGAACCAAGTTCTGGCTTCTTCAGCGGGTAACGCAGTAGAAGTACGTGAAGCGGTTCAATTTCTAACCGGCGAATATCGTAACCCTCGTTTGCTAGAAATTACGATGGCATCGTGTGCTGAAATGCTGGTTCTGGGTAACCTTGCAAAAGATTCAGACGAAGCGCGTGAAAAACTGATGGCAGTACTGGATAACGGTAAAGCAGCAGAGTGCTTCGGTAAAATGGTAGCGGGCCTTGGTGGTCCAACTGATTTCGTAACGAAGTACGATAACTACCTAGAAAAAGCAGAAATTGTTAAACCAGTGTATGCGCTAGAAAGCGGTGTAGTATCAGCGATGGATACGCGTGCAATTGGTATGGCTGTCGTTGGTATGGGCGGTGGTCGCCGCGTAGCAACAGACAGCATTGATTACGCAGTCGGTTTTGATAGCTTCATTCGCCTTGGCGAAGTAGCAAGTGACGATAAACCATTAGCAATGATTCATGCTCGCAATGAACAACAGTGGCAAGAAGCTGCAAAAGCATTACAAAATGCAATCACTGTGGGCGGAGAATATACAGCAACGCCAGACGTTTACCGTCAGATTCGTTCTGAAGACGTGTAAATAACAGGTATCGGCATACTTTGTGTATGCCGATAAACAGAGTTCTGGTGCAAAGAGCAATAAGTTGGTGAAGAAAATGAAAAGAGCATTTATTTTAGTTTTAGATTCATTCGGTATCGGCGAAACAGCAGATGCGGACACATTCGGTGATGTAGGTTCAGACACTATGGGTCACATTGCTGACCATTGTGAGCAAGGTCTTGCAGACAATGCGGATCGTAAAGGTCCACTAACGCTGCCAAACCTGTCTAAGCTAGGTTTAGCTATGGCTCACAAAGAGTCTACAGGTCGCTTTGCTCCTGGTATGGACGCAGACGGTGAGATCATTGGCGCGTACGGTCACGCTGCTGAGCTGTCTTCTGGTAAAGACACGCCATCAGGTCACTGGGAAATCGCAGGTGTACCGGTATTGTTTGACTGGGGTTACTTCACCGACAAAGAAAACAGCTTTCCAAAAGAACTGACTGACCGCATCCTTGAGCGTGCAGGTTTATCTGACTTCTTAGGTAACTGTCACTCATCGGGTACAGAAATCTTAGATAACCTGGGTGAAGTACACATGAAGAGTGGCTTGCCAATCTTCTACACTTCAGCAGACTCTGTTTTCCAAATCGCATGTCATGAAGAGACATTCGGTCTACAGAACTTATTAGACCTTTGTCAGATTGCTCGTGAAGAGCTAGAAGACTACAACATCGGCCGTGTTATTGCGCGTCCGTTCATTGGCCCAGGTAAAGGTCAGTTCGAACGTACTGGTAACCGTCGTGACCTTTCTGTTGAGCCGCCAGCGGCGACAGTTCTTCAGAAGTTGGTTGATGAGAAGGGCGGTAACGTTCACTCAATCGGTAAGATCTCTGATATCTACGCAGGTTGTGGTATTACTCAGAAAACCAAAGCAACAGGTATTCCTGCGCTATTTGAAGCAACTAAAGAAGCGATCACTGAAGCGGGCGACAACACTATCGTGTTCACTAACTTCGTTGATTTCGACTCAGCTTACGGTCACCGCCGTGATGTTGCAGGTTACGCAGCGGCACTTGAGTACTTCGATGGCCGTATCAATGAAATCATCGATATGATGAAAGAAGATGATGTACTTATCCTAACTGCTGACCACGGTTGTGATCCGACATGGCCAGGTACTGACCATACTCGTGAACACATCCCTGTGATTGTTTACGGAAACAAGGTTCCTGCTGGCTCTCTAGGCCGTCGCGATACCTTCGCTGATATTGGTCAAAGCTTAGCGTCTTACTTTGGCACATCGCCAATGGGACACGGTACAAGCTTTCTATAATAGTTAACGAAGAGAGAGGGAAACCTCTCTCTTTTTTTTGTTTTGAGATTAAGGATATTTTCAATGGCTACTCCACATATTAATGCTGAAATGGGTGATTTCGCTGACGTAGTTCTAATGCCCGGCGATCCGCTACGTGCAAAATACATCGCTGAAACCTTCCTAGAAGAAGTGGTTCAAGTGTGCGATGTTCGTAACATGTTTGGTTACACGGGGACTTACAAAGGCCGTAAGGTTTCGGTAATGGGGCATGGTATGGGCATTCCATCTTGTTCTATTTACGCGACTGAGCTGATCAAAGACTTTGGTGTGAAAAAGATCATTCGTGTCGGCAGTTGTGGTGCAGTGAGCGAAGATATCAAAGTACGCGATGTGGTTATCGGCATGGGTGCGTGTACCGACTCAAAAGTGAATCGTATTCGCTTTAAAGGTCATGACTTCGCGGCTATTGCGGATTACAAAATGGTGCGTGCGGCAGAAGATGCAGCCAAAGCGCGTGGTGTAGACGTAAAGGTTGGCAACCTATTCTCGGCTGAGTTGTTCTACACGCCAGATCCTGAAATGTTCGAAGTCATGGACAAGTACGGCATTGTCGGCGTAGAGATGGAAGCGGCGGGTATCTATGGTGTATGTGCTGAATACGGCGCAAAAGCTCTGACTATTTGTACTGTTTCTGATCACATCAAAACTGGTGAGCAAACCACATCAGATGAACGTCAAACGACTTTCAACGACATGATGGTTATCGCACTCGACTCTGTGCTGCTTGGTGACCAAGACTAATCAGCTAATAGATTTCAAAAAGCTTAATAGATACCGCAAAGTTTAATAGATAACAAAAGCCCCGTTGCTGCCTGAGCTTCGGGGCTTTTTATTGAATTTGTTAAACTAAGCCGTTAAGAGCTGACATTTTTAAGCAGCCAGTTTTCCCCAGACTTAGCCTTTCTTTTACGAATAAGCATGATGAACAACACGCCACTGACAAATCCCATTAAGACCATACCGATCATGTAGCGATCGCTCTTACGGTAGTGATGATCAGAAATAGCTGTCATTTTTCCTGTCTCAAAAGTCACGCGGATAAAGCCAATGATCGTACTCTCTGGAGAGTAAATAGGTTCAACGAGTTGCTGCCTGCCGATACTTGCCGTTGAAAGAGGTGTGTCTAAGCCAAGAACCTCGCGTACCGAGAGCGCTTTTTCACTCGAAGCCAGTCGGATCCCTTCTGCATCGTAGATGGTGGTATCAAATACCAATCGATCCTGAGAGAGTTGGTTAGTGAGCTCTAGTAGGCGCTCTTGGTCTTGCTGAGTGATCATCTTACTGGCTGAAAGTGATGCCTGTGAGATCAGTAGTTTGGTCAGCGTTTCCAACTGTTTTGCTTGGATCTTCTCATTACCTTTACTGATCACTACTGTGTTTTTAATGGTTACCACGAACATAGCAGCCAACAGAATTAGGGCTAGTACTCGTAAAGCGTTACGTATTGAGAACAATGATTCATTCATGTTTCACGAAGCCTGAAATAAACAAATGTTATGATTAAGACATATTGAGACTTGCGTTTTCAAATTGCAATAGGTTAACGTTTAGCATAGTTAATTAGGAATCATACACATGGACGCTCAGAAATATCTGCCGATTAAAAGGCATACGACATTATTAACCCGACTCCCCGAGACACGTTTCGCTTCTCAACTCGCAAAATCTAAAGCCAATTGGATTGTGTTCGGTGAGTACTTATCTCCACAATCATTTGATGACATCGACTTTTTCACTGGTACCTACAACACCATCCTCAATACGTGGAAGGTGGGACATTACGAAGTGGCACTGATGTCAGGGAACTTAACCCCGGCACACGAAGAAATTTTACAAGCATTGAAGCTTGATTATGCTTGCCTTAGCGAGGTCCCAGACTTATCTAAGCCAGGTTTGATCGTGATGGATATGGACTCCACAGCAATTCAAATTGAATGCATCGATGAGATAGCAAAGCTCGCAGGAGTCGGAGAGTTAGTTTCTGAAATCACAGAGCGTGCGATGCAAGGCGAGCTCGACTTTGAACAGAGCCTACGCCAACGCGTTGGGGCACTGAAAGGTGCGGATGAGTCGATACTGGAGCAAGTGCGCCAGTCATTACCATTCATGCCAGACTTGGTTGAGCTAGTGAATACTCTGAATAAACTTGGCTGGAAGACGGCGATTGCATCGGGTGGTTTTACTTATTTCTCAGACTACCTGAAAGATACGCTTGATCTTGACCACGCTCAGTCAAACACGCTAGAGATCGTCAATGGTAAATTGACGGGTGAAGTATTAGGCGATGTTGTTTCCGCACAGACCAAAGCGGATATCTTGGTAGAACTTGCTGAAGAGTATGAACTGGAACTGCATAACACCGTTGCCGTGGGTGATGGTGCCAATGACTTGGTTATGATGGGTTCTGCCGGTTTAGGGATTGCTTACCATGCAAAACCGAAAGTTGAACAACAAGCTCAAACTGCTGTGCGTTATGCTGGCTTAGGTGGGGTGCTTTGTATCTTGTCAGGTGTATTAGCTAAGCAGCAAAAAATCAGCTGGCAAGCGAAGCCTTAGTCATATTTAGGGCGGTATAACGGATACAAAAAAGCAGGTGACGAGCCTGCTTTTTCTATTTTTAAATCCGATAAGTCGACAAACCGGTAAGTTGATCTGGCTATTTAGTGCGAGAGTTCCAATCGAATCAATACTTCATCGGTAATGTCCTCTATCTCACCATAACCAATAAAAGCGGTGACCTCACTCTCTAACTTCTTCGCTTGGTGCATACTGATGCGCGAAAGCTCGGCTAAGTCTGATTGGAACAAGCTGGTTAATGGATTAAAGATAGGGGCGGTAGTGACTCGCAGTACATACACATCACCCAGATCTTGTGCTTTCTTGATGAACGAAATACGTTCTTTTGTAGATGCAAAGTCTTTCACCAACTTCGTATGTACAGATTGAATCTTGTTACCAAACTTTATCGCAGCAATGTATACGTCATGATGTTTTGGCTCTGCACCTTCAATTCTTTTCAGTGGCTCAGCTAATAGTGAATTAGAGTGACCTTTGAAAATCGGTTCCAGTGAAAACTTTTGGTTGTGCCCAAGTTTAGCGAGTAACGCTAGATGCTTGTTCAGCGGGAAGTTCACACCAATGAGCTTACAACGCAACGTTGAGCCCGGCTTATCAATGAAAATTGGATTACTGACCATTTTGTTAAGCAAAACAGTGTGCAGTGATTTAAGCAGTGAATCGGTGGGCAGTATTTCTTGCTTCTTATTTAGCTTACTTTGGTTCTGATCGATAAGCCCATTGAGGAAGGCGATGGTACGCATTGTTTTTGCATTCTCGGTGATAACCAATTGAACATTGCAACCGTTCGGGCTTACACGAATTACATGGTAAGGCACTGTGCTTAATGGCAAGTTTTTATCATAGAGTTGCAGTTCATTAAAATTCACCACAACCGGATCATCAATCTTGAGTACCATTGGGTGTTCAAGGGTAATGCTTAGGCCACGTTTTGATATGTCTACAGTGTGTCCATTTATTGTTGGGCTATCTTGTGATGTGAGTTGAATTGGCGATTTAAAGCTATATCTCGGTTCTTTACGACGACTTTGGGAATCAAAGTAGATACTTTGAATGTTCCCCACCAACGTTCGCGGATGACGAAAGCGATTAAGGTCACTGCTTGGAATGCGTGGTTTTTCACTTAATAGGTAATCGGCAGCACTTTCGTGATCACCGATCTCTTGCAAGATACCGCAATGAGTCAGTTGCGCAGAGCTTTGAGCAAGCGTATCTGAATGCTCAGCTAAGGCTTGTCGCTCAGAGTCGGATAATTCGAAAACCGAGAATTTGAACGCCTTCCAACTTTTACGTTTACCGCCGATGTGCCAGAACAGTTGCCTCTCTTCACGAGAAGCTTCAGGCAGCATCATCGAGTAGAACAAGGTCTTATTTTTATGTTCATGGGTAAAAGAGTAGATAACGTTACTGGTTCCCTTCACGCCAGGCTTAGCGAGTAAGTTCATACGTTGTTCGTTGAACAAAGTACCCAGAGCCTGTTGGTTACGCTCATCATGCCAGTATTGCCATTGGGGATGATTGTTATCCGTGAGCAGCGCGAGCTTCAACTCACTACCACTGAAGAATAGAGGGAGATTACAGGTGTACTTTAGATAGGTGTGTTCAATACCGCGAGTTCGCGTTCGAATGAGCCTATCTTGATTCTCATGGCTGGTTTTCTTGCTGACACTATTTAGAGATTCATCGAGTAAACGAGCCACACTCGTTGTATCGCTGATTCTCATGCATCTTAAAAATTTGACTGCATTGTTCTCGTAGGATTCATCAATACCCAGAATACGAAATTCAACCGCCTCATTAACATCGGCTTCTAGTGACTTCTCAACAAGCTCAGTGAATTTAACACTGATGATTTCCCCTAGGTTGTATTTAAACGCCCTTGGTACCTTGAACTTTGCACCCGACGGAGAAATATCAACTGTCACACCATGTAGGCTTTGTCCTTTAGGCGTGGTGATTTCAACCTGTGAGCTAATCTTGAGCCTGTTTTCTTTGCGTTTTAAATCGTAACCGAGGTTAATGGCTTCTGCTTCATAGGGGCTATCAGCGTTAGTGATATCGTGGTCATCTTGAGAGGATGTTTTAACAATATTACGAAGAGGTTGAATGCGAGGTGTCATCACTAACTCCCACACGCCCTCGGTATAACCTTTAAATTTTTTAGTACCACGTTGATACGCGTTCAAAGCTATGTCATCAAGCCAATGTTTACGCTCGTCTAGCGTGAACTGATGACATTCATTATCAATACGCCCGCGTAAATCAATGCTCTTTGTGCACGGAGCCATGATACGATTCAGTTCCATTTTAACGAGCAGTTTTAGAGACGGTGATTCGCCTTCTGTCATTTGAGAAAGAAGGAATTCGAAATCTTCGGCATGGTAGGCCGGAATAAGTCGTTCTGCTACAGATAGAATTTCAGATTGCTGCATACTTTTCTTGTTAGAATGGATGGTGCGTTATTGTTATCGACGAGTTGTATTTGATCTTTAGGTATTCGTGGCCCTACTGCAACTTTTATTTTCACCTGTACGGTCAACGGGGTCACAAAATAGCAACATTTCCCCGTTACTAAGCAAATTATTGAGGTTTTATGGCTAAGGCAAAGCGAGCTTATGTGTGTAATGACTGTGGTGCTGACTTTCCACGTTGGCAAGGGCAGTGCAATGCATGTGGTGCTTGGAACACGATTACAGAAGTTAGGTTAGCCGCTTCACCTCAGGTCGCGCGCAATGAACGACTAAGTGGTTACGCTGGTGGTGCAACTGAATCTTCGGTTCAAACGCTATCGGAAATCGACTTGCAAGAGGTCCCGCGCTTTAGTAGTGGCTTCAAAGAGCTTGATCGTGTACTTGGTGGTGGTGTTGTACCTGGCGCTGCGATTCTTATTGGTGGTAACCCTGGTGCCGGTAAATCAACGCTGTTATTGCAGACTATGTGTCAGCTTTCTTCCCAGTTACCGACACTTTATGTCACTGGCGAAGAATCTCTTCAACAAGTTGCGATGCGAGCATCTCGATTAGGGTTACCAAAAGAGCATCTCAAAATGCTCTCTGAAACCAATGTTGATAAAATCTGTCAGGTTGCAGAAAGAGAGCAGCCTAAGATCATGGTTATCGATTCAATCCAAGTTATGCATGTCGCTGATGTTCAATCGTCTCCAGGTAGTGTTGCTCAGGTGCGCGAATCGGCAACCGCATTAACGCGCTATGCGAAACAGAACAACGTTGCCGTATTCCTAGTGGGACACGTAACTAAAGACGGTACCTTAGCTGGACCAAAAGTACTTGAACACATTATTGACTGCTCGGTGCTGTTAGATGGCGGAACGGACAGTCGTTTTAGAACCTTGCGCAGCCACAAGAACCGTTTTGGTGCAGTGAATGAGCTAGGTGTGTTTGCTATGACAGGGCAAGGGCTAAAAGAAGTTAGCAATCCATCGGCTATTTTTCTGTCTCGTGGTGAAGAAGAAACCTCAGGCAGTTCAGTGATGGTAGTTTGGGAAGGAACGCGTCCACTCCTTGTTGAAATCCAAGCGCTGGTGGATTATTCGCAGCTGGCTAACCCGCGTCGTGTCGCTGTTGGTCTCGAGCAAAATCGACTGTCATTGTTACTAGCCGTGCTGCATAAACACGGCGGCTTACAAATGGCTGACCAAGATGTGTTTGTGAATGTCGTTGGTGGTGTTAAAGTAACCGAAACCAGTGCTGATCTTGCATTGGTAATGGCTTTACTTTCGAGTTTCAGAGACCGCGCATTGCCAAAAGATGTGGTGGTTTTTGGCGAAGTAGGCCTTGCTGGTGAGATTCGACCTGTACCGAGCGGTCAAGAGCGCTTAAATGAGGCGTTTAAACACGGCTTCAAGAGAGCCATTGTACCAGCGGCTAACATGCCTAAAGGTGGCATTCCAGGAATGCAGATCCACGGTGTGAAAAAATTATCGGAAGCAATTAATGCTTTTGATGAGTTGTAATTGAGCTCACTTCAGCTACTCTATACAGCAGAAATTCAGTCTAACTTAAACGCTATTTTCGCTTTAAGTTAGCACTAAACTTAACAATCATTTAGATTGTTTCTTCAGATTGCCTTTTTCTATATGTTAGAAAAAGGCAAAGTTTTTTAGTCCCAAATGCATGCAAAGCTATCAGTCCTCACAGATTGTGATATACTCTGCGCGCATTTTATATCCTATTAACAGAGTAAGACAATGGCAGATTTATCGAAATACAGAAACATTGGTATTTTCGCGCACGTTGATGCGGGTAAAACAACTACCACTGAGCGTATCCTTAAGCTAACTGGTCAGATCCACAAGACTGGTGAAGTACATGATGGCGAATCAACTACTGACTTCATGGAACAGGAAGCTGAGCGCGGAATTACTATCCAATCAGCAGCTGTAAGCTGTTTCTGGAACGGTCACCGTCTAAACGTTATCGATACTCCTGGACACGTTGACTTCACAGTTGAAGTATACCGTTCTCTTAAAGTACTTGATGGCGGTATCGGTGTATTCTGTGGTTCTGGTGGTGTTGAACCACAATCAGAAACTAACTGGCGCTACGCTAACGAATCAGAAGTATCTCGTCTGATCTTCGTTAACAAACTAGACCGTATGGGTGCAGATTTCTACAACGTTGTTGACCAAGTTAAAAACGTTCTAGGTGCAACTCCTCTAGTTATGGTTCTACCAATCGGCCGCGAAGATGAATTCGTGGGTGTTGTAGACCTTCTAAGCCGTAAAGCATACGTTTGGGATGACACTGGTCTTCCTGAAAACTACGAAATCACTGATGTTCCTGCGGACATGGTTGATGACGTTGAGCAATACCGTGAAGAGCTAATCGAAACTGCTGTAGAGCAAGACGATGACCTAATGGAAGCTTACATGGAAGGTGAAGAGCCTTCTATCGAAGACATCAAACGTTGTATCCGTAAAGGTACTCGTGATATCGCATTCTTCCCTACGTTCTGTGGTTCTGCGTTCAAGAACAAAGGCATGCAAGTTATCCTTGATGCTGTAGTAGATTACCTACCTTCTCCAACTGAAGTTGATCCTCAACCTCTAATGGATGAGAACGGCGAAGAAACAGGCAACCACGCTATCGTTTCTACTGAAGAAACTTTCAAAGCGCTTGCGTTCAAAATCATGGATGACCGTTTCGGTGCTCTAACTTTCGTTCGTATTTACTCTGGTAAATTGAACAAAGGTGACACTATCCTTAACTCATTCACAGGTAAAACTGAGCGTGTTGGCCGTATGGTTGAGATGCAAGCTGATGACCGTAACGAACTAACTAGCGCACAAGCTGGTGACATCATTGCGATCGTTGGTATGAAGAACGTTCAAACTGGTCACACTCTATGTGATCCAAAAGACCAAGTAACGCTTGAGCCAATGGTTTTCCCAACTCCAGTAATCTCTATCGCTGTATCTCCAAAAGATAAAGGCGGTTCTGAGAAAATGGGTATCGCGATCGGTAAAATGGTTGCTGAAGATCCATCTTTCCAAGTTGAGACTGACGAAGAAACTGGCGAAACTATCCTTAAAGGTATGGGTGAGCTTCACCTAGACATCAAGGTAGATATCCTTAAGCGTACTTACGGCGTTGACCTAACAGTTGGTGCTCCTCAAGTTGCTTACCGTGAAACTATCACTCAAGCAATTGAAGATAGCTACACGCATAAGAAACAGTCTGGTGGTTCTGGTCAATTCGGTAAGATCGATTACCGTATCAAACCAGGTGAAGCAGGTTCTGGCTTCAAGTTCAACTCAGTAGTTGTGGGCGGTAACGTTCCTAAAGAATTCTGGCCTGCAGTTGAGAAAGGCTTTGCTGGCATGATGGATAACGGCGTACTAGCTGGCTTCCCTACGCTAGACGTTGAAGTTGAACTTTTCGATGGTGGTTTCCACGCAGTCGATTCATCTGCTATCGCATTTGAAATCGCAGCGAAAGGCGCATTCCGTCAATCTATGCCTAAAGCTGGCGCGCAACTTCTTGAGCCTATCATGAACGTTGACGTGTTCACTCCAGACGATCACGTTGGTGATGTTATCGGTGACCTTAACCGTCGTCGTGGCATGATCAAAGATCAACAAGCTGGCGTTACTGGTGTTCGTATTAAAGCTGACGTACCTCTTTCTGAGATGTTCGGCTACATCGGTCACCTACGTACTATCACTTCTGGTCGTGGCCAATTCTCTATGGAATTCGCGCAATACGCACCATGTCCAACTAACGTTGCTGACGAAGTGATTGCAAAAGTTAAAGCAGAAAAAGAAGCTGGTAAGTAATTAGCCCTTTTCTAAATTAGCTAAAAAAGCCCCGCAAGTGAAAGCTTGCGGGGCTTTTTATTATCAATGATACCAGCGAGCGTCGTTCTATTATCTTAAGCCTATATTTAAGAGCTTATGGGATGATCTTGGTTTTGATTGAAGAACATAGAGAAGAAATTAAAAAGGCCAACGAAAAATAAATGGCAGACTTTTCAAGTACGTATTTCTAAGGCATAGCTTTAACTTCAACCGTGATCGTATCTTGATATTTTCCAGCACGCGCAAATTCGATGTTACCTAACGTCACCTCAAGGGGAACTCCCCAGCGCTTAGTATCCTCATTGTTTGAGAAGGTATAGACCGATTTCTGGTTTACTAAGGCGTTATTAAAGCGCAATGTATATGGGATCGTGACGTTGGATTCCGACTTCTGTTTTAACTCACCATATCTCTGCTTTACAACCAATCTTACATTCGAGTTCGAAAGAAGATCAAAATCGGATCGATAGGTTCGGTTAGATTCAAGGTCACCAAGCTGGAAGCGATAACCTGAGCTCCCTGAGCGTTGAAGGTTTGGTGCGTTAGGCACTGAGTTGAAAGCCACAAACGCTGGTACGTTGAGTTTCACTTTGGCATTTTTTGTCTCTTGTTTTCTATCTAGGGAAATAGAGGCTTCAAGAAGTCCGTTATAATGACCAGATGCGGCCACTTTAGCCTCTGGCACTTTTATCCAAAACTTTGTTCTTTGGCTGTTATCCAGAGGTAGTTGAAAGCCTTTACTAGGAAAGTGGCTCAATTGGCGGAAGTTTTTGTCCAGAATAGTCAGAGGTAAATTTGTTCCAATTGAACTCAAATAGCTAGATTGTTTATTGTTGACCGATACTATGGCCGTCGGGAATCGACAGGTCTGAATATCACGCGACAACTCCAAATAAACGGGAATATAAGCGGCTAAATCTCGCTTAAATTCAACATTGCTTCTGTCGACGTTAAGTATCCACTTGCCACTGCATTCGGCCAAAACCGGTTGAGATAACATGGCTAAACCGAACACTGAGAACTTAAGTAAGTGTTTCATGGTTTATCCCTCTTTAATAAGTAAAGTTGGTAGATAAATCAGATTGTCATTGATTTCTGGGACGCTCAATTTTGTTGGGCTAAAGCCATCTATGACGATGGTGTAGTCACCCGGCGCAACGCCTTCCACAACGAACCTACCTGATCGATTAGTGAAAAATTCATATGTTTTCTGTTGTCCAACTAACTGACCTTGGAAAAGTTTTAGTGGTGTTTTTGGCCCGATCTCAATCTTACCTATAATGGTTTTCGATGCTGCCGAGCCAATTTTTATTAGATGGCCTGTTTGTGAACCTGGTGTAATGTTGTATTCGTGGTCACCGAAGTTATAACCTATTGGCGCATCCGGTACATCAATGTAGATACTGGATAATTGGTGCCCTCCAGATAACTGAACTGCATTACTTATAGTATAGGTAGATATTGCTTCTGCAGGATCGTCTGCAACCGCATTTATTTCTACATCAGCATCTAACGAGTCATGGACAGCGATGATTGCTACAGGGCCATTGATTGGATGTGACCAAGCCAAGTTACCGTCAGCCAAAGTAAACGCAGTACTCGCTCGTAAAGAAGCGGTTTGGTAGTTTGCTGAGTTATCAAATGCTAGGTGAGAAACTTTAGCGTCGGTGATAAATCGGTTTGCTACATAATTACCTTCGATTGAATAAGTTTGAGAGTCACTCTCGCCTTCAGCCGTCATCGCATAACCATAGCTGCCAGTATAATTCTCCGATGGACGTTGGAATTGAGCTCGATAGGTGTCTGGTTCGTTGGAGTAAGATACATTTGCATTGTATTTGCCGTCGTCAGAGTTCCAATCCCAATCAGCAGAAAAGGTGAAGCGAGTTTCGTCAATGTTTTCGTTTGGGTTTTCTTCTTTTTCGATACCTGCAGAGAGTGACACGTTATAAAATTGCCAAGCAATTTCAGTCGAGGCCTGCCATTGTACTTCTGCCTCTTCAAAATCACGATAGTCACCGCTCAGGATTAAGCTCAGGTTATCCGTAATACTGAAAACGTAGTTTGAAAAGACGCGGAGGCCAGTATTCGCATCCGTAATCTGCCAAGGTAATGCGAAATAATTCTCTTGATATTCACTACCAAGACGGAAGTTTGGGGAGCCGTAACTGTCAGTTCCCCATAATTGATGAGAGTAATCTAAGCTGTAGATACTACCTGTCTCATTATTGGGCTTGTTGTTTTGTGCCGAGGCTCGAATCCCCAAATTACCCCAATCGGAACCAACGGTAGCAATCATACCGAGTTGTTGTCCTTCTGGGTGGTACAAACCATTTACACCGACTGTTAAGGTATCGCTGATGCCATAGTCGTAATATCCAGAAGTTACCCATTGCTCGTTGTCATACTTAAAGTTGTTATCTTCAATTGTCGACGTTAAACCAGAGTAAAAGCCAAAATCAGAAATGCCTTCTCTTAATAAGCGTGAGTTAAAGAACTGGCTATAAACGATGGTATCGGTTCTGCCTGATTGATAACTAATGTCTAACTGAACGTCATTGGTACCAGAAACGAGAGGCAAATCATCAAGTGTATATCGACCTGGGGGTAATCGAATCTCGGTGAGAAAAACATCGTTGATATAGATTTCCACATCGGCACTCTCATTCAATACCAGCGGTTGAGTTCCTCCGTTCTGGATGTTTCGGGTAGGTTGTAAGTCTTGATACAAACGTTCAAAAGCAAGGCCACCGAGAGGTGTACTAGGAAGGTGCCCTGCACTTGCTTG
This sequence comes from Vibrio sp. 10N.237.312.B06, assembly GCF_041464685.1. Classification (NCBI taxonomy): domain Bacteria; kingdom Pseudomonadati; phylum Pseudomonadota; class Gammaproteobacteria; order Vibrionales; family Vibrionaceae; genus Vibrio; species Vibrio sp. 10N.237.312.B06. Next base: position 25,717 of record NZ_JBFSPI010000038.1, on the reverse strand, counting down.
GGTGACATCACCAAAGGTTAGACGAAAAGGGGTATTTGGTTCATCGAAGAACAGGCGAGCTTCACCTCGATACACGTCGGAATTGAGATCGCTACCACCAGTTACAAAGCCAGATATTTCAACATTAGCGCCTCGGACGCCACCAATATTGGATTTCAATAACCATTCACCAAGCCAAGTTTGGGTGTCTTCTGCATTAGAGTCGTTGAATAAGGAGTAATCTGTACTGGCATTCAGTGTATTTTGTACTGTCCAAAACGCGCTTTCTGAATATTGGGCGGGTTCATATTTGCTACCAAACGAAAGCAAAAATTCAGCTGCAGCCGTTTCATCAATCACTAAATTTATGCTTTGTTCGGAGGAGTTAAAAGTTGCATTGATACCCATACGATCCAACTGTTCGACTGTGATGTACTCTTCGGAAAAATCTCGTAGTGCAGCCAATGTATCAGGGTTAATCAATTTTTTAGTCGACTGAGCTATCTGATCTACGTTGACAGATCCAACACTTATACCGTCAGAGTATGCATTTACTTCACCGATTGTGTTTTCACCCCAAGTGACAGGAAATGGGAATAACCAACTTTGAGCGAACGCGGTTGGTATAGTCATTATTAGAGTGAGGTATAAAATGAGACTCTTCATGAAAGCATCATTAGTCTATTGTTTTAACAGAAACTTTCTCTGGCTGTCCCAGTTCACTTGGTAAGGGGTATTTGACGGTCGTTCCTGGCATCAAGTAAGCGCTTGTTTTTTTGCTTAGGACTTCCCAATCGACCGTTTTGTTTGCTTTATCGCCAGAGAAATTAAACTCCATACCATTCATGTTCAGTACTCGCTTACCATCGTTTCGGATAGTAACTTGGCGGTTTTGAAGTGTAGTGGTTGGAATTGATTTACTGGATGTGGGAGATACAAAAACCAAAGTTGCAAACTCTAGTAACATGGAAATAGAACTGTCGTCATTTTCCTCAATCTGATTTTCTAGCTCAATTTGCGTAAAGACAATACGGTAGGTGTCGGTTTGTTTTATTGGCCCTGTTGGCATGTAACGTACGCGGAAAGTCTGAGACTTTTGGCCGTCAATTTTTGCTTGAGGTGGTAGGATGAGAAATTCATCTTCTGACGGGGTTAAGATTTCTTCACCAGTAGAAAAATCAGTTTGATAGACGTTTACTTCTAGGAGAATCGGCTCTTCTTCAACATTAGTCACTTTATACAAACCTTGAGAATTCCGGCCCACATCATCAAGTTCTAAATAGATGGGGCTTACCTCGTATGCGAAAAGAATAGAACTAAACAACAAAGAAGATAGAAGAGTGGTAATCCTAACCATAGATATTTCTCCATAAAATAACTTGGCTCGATAACCGAGCCAAGTTTTGTTTGTCTATAAGACAATGTCCATAAAGTGTTGTTCGGTGATTAGCTTGCTGGACCTGCTGCTGCAAGACTCACTTTGATTTTACCTTTATATTTACCTGCTCGTGCAAATCCTGAATCTTCAGGTTTCACATAAATGGGATGCTTGTTGATTTTGTTCACCAAGTGTTCGCCCAATGATGGAATTGGTGGTGCCGTTACTTCTATGGCATGGTCGTTTTCAGTGTTCGCCACCATGTCTGAACCAATTCTTACTTTATAGTTAATTTTTTCACCCATATTGTGCTTGGTTACACCGTTTAGTTGGTAAGCTGTAACTGAAAATTCCAAATCAGCACCGTAATTACACCAAGCACGTAAGTTACCTACTAAAACTTTCTTGTTGTTGAAGCCATTGCTCCACGAATCAGTATGAACTTTGTTCGCTTTACGTAGAACGTTATTCTTCACGTCTTTTTTACCGATTCGCAATAGACAGCGTTTTGGAACTCGACCTTCGATTCGAATCGTCTTTTGGTCCGTTTTGCTCAGTGTTGTAAAGTCCACAGCATTATTAAACTGAACCGCAGAAGCGCCAAAAGAAAGTGAAGCGGCTGCTACAGCGGTAGCAAGAAGTAACTTTTTCATCGTTCAATCCCTCGTTAGTTAAGATGCATACCCGTGCATCACTTTTAAAGGTTACGAGGGAACAAAGTGCCAAACCTCATCACATAGAGTGAAAAATATCGCTTACATAGGGTGAGTTTAGAATGAGTTTTGTTATATTCCAATTTTCTTGTGATCTTACTATTTTCTTGTGACCTTGCTATATATCGAATCTAATTAAAGCTTTTTACCTGAGCAAGAAGTTCATACCTGGATCGTAAGTTTAATTTACGAAGTAAGTTTGATGAGTGAGTCTTCACTGTGTTGATACTGACGTGTTGCTGAGATGCTATCTGAGAGTTCGACAGCCCTTTTAGTATCAATGAGCAAGTATCCCTTTCTTTTTTTGTTAACTCTTTATAATTAACTATATTTTCACAGGCTGATTCATAGTTGGTTTCATTGCTTTGATAAGAAGAAACCAGTTTATTTAACACTGACCTTGGAAACCATATCTCTTCTTGATAAACAGATAAAATTGCTTTCGATATAAACTCAAAGTGCTGATCTACTTGCCCCGAAAAACCTTTTTCTAGCCATACTGTAGATGTATTGTCATTCACATTGACAGCTAACCAAAATTCATTTCTTTCATGTAGGATAAATCCGTATCTTTTGGGGCATGGCATTGTTTGAATATCAAATAAAACAACCGTTTCAGGTTCGAGTTTCGGTACTTGCATAAAGCATTGGGAGTGAGAGATTTGCGCACTAGGAATAGATACCGCAAGTAGGTCTTTTATCACCCTATAGTATGAATTATTGCGGGTAAGAACATGAATGTCTAACGCGAGTTCAGAATCAACTTCCATGATTGACCTCTCTATTTACTCATACAAAAAATCTTTAATAATCGGTAGGTTAATGAGGAGTTATCCCACAGAGTCTAGTTAAATAATATTAGTATTGATTAAGTATTATTCAATGCAATTGATGTGATATTCGTTTTAATCATTGATTTTACGAGTAATATAAGGGGATAAAATAAAATGCGCACCAATGGTTTCATACTTTAGTACCGTAAATGGTGCGTTTGTTAAAGGAAGGGACTAGCGTTTCAAATCGATATAGATTTGCTCTACTTTGGTACGAGCCCAATCTGTTTTACGCAAAAATTTTAAACTTGATTTAATGCTTGGATCTTTTTTGAAGCAGTTGATATTTACCATGTAACTCAACTCTTCCCAACCGTAATGTTCAACCAATTCAGTCAGCAGCTTCTGTAGAGTGATACCGTGAAGTGGGTTGTTGTCTTGTGTCATGAGATGTTCTCGCCATTTATTTGAGTTAAGTATACCAGTTTCGCCTTATGAATTATCCGACCATTTGAGTTCGTAGTCGGTGTGGATAATCGAAAGCTCTTCTCTACCTGTATTACCAAATAATTTAACCTGATTCTGCATCCATTCTTCGAAACGTTTTATCTTTTCTCGATGGAAGTAACCTGGAGGCGCGCATAAAAAGTAATTGTATTTAGGCTTCAGCGCGATGTTTCCGATTCGCACCAATTTCTTTTCCTGTAAATAGCGATACACCAAGCTGTGCTTAACAAGCGCGACACCTTGAACGGATAGTGCACCTTCTAACACAAAATGAGAGCCATCAAATTGCAATGATGTGCGGCCAGCTTTTACTCCTGCGACTTGTAACCAGAGATTCCAATCCATATCAGGCCAACGGTCTTCAATGAGTTCCGCTTTATGCAGATCGTCGATGTCATAGATACCATGTTTCTCTTGATAAATAGGGTGGCAAACCGGGTAAATGACCTCGTCCATCAACCAACGTGATTCGATGTTTGGGTAGTCTCCATGACCGTATCTAACGCAGATATCGACATTAGAATCTTCAAATGTGACTAGCTTATTGGTCGGCTCAATTAACATGGATAGATCAGGGTGGCGACCGCGAAAGTCGCCAATTCTTGGTACGAGCCAATGCTGAGCAAAGGAAGGCACGGTAGAGATCGACAGTTGAGTAGGGTTAGGATCTTGGTTGATTCGTCTCACCCCATCTTGAATATGAGCAAAGCCTTTCTTCGCTTGCAGGTAAAGCACTTCACCTTCATGAGTGAGTACTATTTTTCGGTGTTGGCGAATAAACAGATCTGCACCTAACCACTCTTCAAGTTGGCGAATCTGTTGGCTGACGGCAGCTGCCGTGACAAATAGTTTCTGTGCGGCGACTTTAAAACTGCCAGTTTCAGCCGCCGTGTAAAAATAGTAGATCCCTTGGAATGGTGGGGCTCGTTCTCTCACATTAGTTTTCCTTAACTGAATGCCAGTATCTATCGTTTGTCGATGTTGCTCTGTTGATTAATTATCGACCATAACAAAACAAAAGATCAACAGGAGAAAGGCTATGAATACGATCACAGCAACAGCAAATACCAACCATTCATTTTTTTCATCATTATCAATTAAGAAATTCTATTCTAAATTAGGCCTGTACTTTCAAAATCGTAGAACTAGAAAGCAGCTGTCTGAGCTACCCGATTATTTACTGAGAGATGTCGGGATTACGTCGGAACAAGTCGAGAAAGAACTGAAGAAGTCATTTTGGGAGTGATTCGAGGCAACGTAGCTTTTAACTCGACGTTGCTTTAACTCAACATAGTTTTGTCGGTGTCGGGAGGTTTACGTTACCGTTCTATGTTGAGTTAGGTTTATGGTTTATATAAAGAAGTGGGAGATGAGATTTAACTCTCCAATAGCTCGTTTACTTCTTCGTGCAACCAATTGGTGAACGCGGTAATACGCTCTTCTCTCGGGGAGTTAGGGTCAAAGCATAGGTTGACTTGAACCCCAGGTGTCATGCCTATATCAAAGGGCTTCACTAGCAAGCCGCGTTCGATGAAGTCACCAGCTAAGCTGTCTGTTGCCAAGCAAACCCCATGTCCCGCCATGACAGTCGTTAACCCCATATCAAAGGTACCGACTTCCATCCACTGAATGGTGCTGCTTTGAGTCGATATGTTTGCTTGCCTAAACCATTCCTCCCACGGGAAACAACCGCTATCAAACTGAATCAGCCAACATTTGAGGAGTTGTTCAGGTGATGTGAAGTTCAAAGAGTTTGCGAGTTCAGGGGAACAAAAAGGGTAAACCGGTTCGTTGATTAGCATCTCAAGAGTCAAGCCTTCTTCAACGCATAGATCTTCGCCTTGTCGAATAGCAACATCAATCTCGCCATGTTTTAAATTTGGGGTATCACACCCTGTTAGTATCTTAATTGGGATCTCTGGGTGCTTTACCGAGAACTTCCACAGCCTAGGTAGTAACCAACGAGAAGCAAAAGAAGGGGGACTTCTAACAACAAGCAGCCCTTGAATAGGTTCTGATTGGATCTTGTTTAACCCCAGCAGAACCTCTTGAAATCCATCAGAGACATGTCTAAAAAGTGTGTGCCCTTCATGCGTCAAAGTCATTGCACGCCCCTTACGAATAAAGAGCTTACATCCAAGCTGTTCTTCTAACTGTCGAATCTTCTGGCTGACGGCTGCTTGAGTGACGAACAGCTCTTCAGCCGCTTTGCTGTAATTGCTCAAGCGAGCCGCAACTTCAAAGTAACGGAGACCTGAAAGGTGACGCAGTCTATTGTCCATAATCTCAGCTTATAGTTCTTGTTAATAATGGTTGTTCGATTATCGAACAGGTTGTTTTCATAAGAGCGATAGAACGATGGCGAGCACAAGAGAGAAATTATGGAGTTATTAATCAATTTGAAGAGTTTTTTCGGTTATAAAATCTTTAAAAACAAGGTAATGGGAGTCAAGATTGACGAGACTAAATCTAATAAGGTGTTATGTGTAGAACAGTTAAGTCATCGAGTAAAAGAGGATTTAGGATTAAGTAGCGAGAACAACAATGATTCAGACTACACCAAATATTTATAACCTTTTGTTATCTTAAAGGAGTCGCAAGGGTTCTTTGTGAGGAAGGTCTCTTTGGGGTAGCTCTATCTAACTATTCCATAATAAACACTGAGAGTATTTCTATTTTATTCGCTACTAAACTAAATGCTTAATTTGAACTTTTGTTGTCTTATATTTGAGACTGTGGTGGTGATTTATATAGAAACAACAGCAGTCTGATTTATATCCTTACTTTATCTAATGGATATAAAACAGACAGTTATTTGGGTGCTGAATAAATTGGGAGTTAGATTCTATTTTATATTGGACGTTATTTTCGTATTTAACCAACTGAAAATAATATATTTTAATTACTATCGATATTGATAGCGGTAGCAATCGTATTACCTTCAAATACCCCTCGCGTATAAAACTTGAACAACTCATTTATCAATTCTATATCTGTAATGTTGAGCTTTTCTGTATCTCCTAGGTTTTCTATTGGGCTATATATGGGGAATAGAAAGGCGAAAGGGTGGGGGCTGTATGAGATCTATTTCAAGAGGTTCAGAACGTAACCGCTATCGAAGCGGTCTAAAATCCAAAATAAAAGGCATCGCTATTATCGAGTTTACGATCGTGGTGAGCCTGTTTTTTGCGCTTTTTTTGACGGTTGTTGATCTTGGTATATATGGGTTTGTTAAATTGACCATGCAACATTCGGCAAGAGAGGGCGCAAGATATGCCATCACAGGTCGTTCTGATCTCGATCCCGACGCATCGAGTAATCGAGAAGCGGCAATCTTAGAAAAAATTTCCCAATCTTCGAGTGGTCTACTCGACAAAGTGATGGATGTTCAAAACATACGTGTTGAAGATGTCTATGGTAATGCCGTCGCTGGTTTTGGTGGCTCAGGGGACATTATTTCTATTCATCTTGATTGTGAGTGGCCATCTGTAAACCCTTATATGTATGTTTTGCTTGATGACGGGAAGTTTAAATTTACCGTTAGTGCGGCAATGAAAAACGAAGCTTTTTAAGGAGGAACAGGATGTTTCCTTTGAAGATCAAAAGAGCCGCAGAGAAAGGGTTTGCGGCAATCGAAATGACCTTAATAGCACCATTGTTCATGTTGCTTATTGTTGCTGCTGTCGATATCACGCACCTCATTCAAGCCAATCACATCATTATCAGTATCAGTCGAGAAGGTGGGAACATTATTTCTCGGAGTAATACTGATACCCCTCAAGAAGTGATGGACATCATAGCGACGACATCGGGAACATTGGACTTGACGCAAGACGGTGTCATTTACATTACCGAGGTGGTTGGTCAAGAAGGTGCTTCCCCCTACATTAAAAGTCAATATCGATGGAACCAACACGGATTAAGTAAAAATAGTGCTATTTGGTCGAGTTGCAGTAACTGGGCAAGTGATGGGGAGTGTTCTGATGTGGATTCAGATGATCCCCCGTTCATCAATAATCTCGCAGTTGCACTTGATGACGGGGAGATCGTTTACAGCGTAGAGGTATTCTATGACTACTCACCCATCTTTAGTCGAGTATTCGACGAGCAATATATTTTGAGTGACACAACATATATGTAGGGAGGTTAAAATGGATAAGGGAACCCCAATCAAATATCGTTACAGTCGGGGGTTAGTGGCTTTGATGTCAATCATCGCACTGCCTTTTATTTTGTTAGTTGTTGGACTTTCAGTGGATGCTGGACGCGCTTACATTGTTAAGTCTAAATTATTTGCGGCGGTTGATGCTGCGAGTATTGCAGCCGCAAGAGCGGTCGCTAATGGCGAAGATGCAGGGCGTGCTGCAGCTCAAAAATATTTTTCAGCTAATATCCCCGCCGACTTTTATTCAGCAACGCCGAGCTTAGGTGCGGTGAACTTCGCATATGATTCTTTTGGTAATATTTCCATAGATATTTCGGCTACAGCGCAAGTACCTACTATCTTTTTGCCCTTGATAGGGTTAGATACATTCAACCCAGGAGTTTCAGCACAATCTATCCGTCGCCCCGTAGATTTGGTGTTAGTGATTGATAACACTACTTCCTTGAGACTAGGGAGTATTGGCGACGTGACACAAGACGTGATTGATCGGTCTAAGTCGTTCATTGAAAATTTTCATGAGGGATTTGATCGAATTTCATTGGTTAAGTTTGCTTTTGGATCTGAAGTCCCTGTGGGGTTCAATGCGACCCGTGGACATAGCCGGAGTACCATAAAATCTGAAATTGATAGCTTTAACTTTGGTAGCACTTCAAATGCCCAATATACCAATGCATCAGAAGGGATGTATCGAGCTCTGAATGAACTCAGAACTGTGACTGATCCTGCCAACTTGAAAGTGATTGTATTCTTTACTGATGGAGCGCCAAATACTTTTGCTACGACGTTTGATTTTGAAGGTGGTGGAACTCACACAGGGGCTATAAGATCGAGCGACGGTAGTAGTGGCAGACCTAGAGGTCTTTGGAGACATGATACGATTGCTACCAGGTTACCGGGCGGTTACGAGGGAAGAGATATTGATGACTATATCAGCGAAATTCCTCAGTATTATACAACTCATGATGCTAGTGCCACCGAGTTCAACATTTTGAACCCGACTCATGCGGTGCGCCCAGTAGCGCAATATGCCCCTGATAGTCATTCAGCAAATGATCTGTATACCAGAGTTAATCGGGTTGCTCGTAATCTAGTTGAAGACATCGCGGAAAAGGCTAGAACGGAAGACATATATGTATTTACGTTGGGTTTAGGCTCATCACTAACATCGGCAACTGGACCTGATAGTGAGTTTGGTGAGGACTTATTGTTACGAATGGCAAACTCTAGCGCGCTTTTAGATGATCCGGACCTGAGTTCCGACTATGATCCTGCTCAGCTTGAAGGGGTGTATTGCCATGCCATCGATGAAGAGGCATTAGGCCCTTGTTTTGATGAGATGTTAGACGTAATTATCAGGTTAACCTTGTAATACTTGTCTGCGGGTTATTGCTTGCGTTAAGACTGTCAGTAAGAAGAACAGTCATTAGGAAGTAGAATTACATAAAAAGAGGGAGCTCTTAAGCTCCCTCTTAGTGCCAATTTCAGTTTAGTAGCACTCTTTATTCAGTGTTAGGTGCAAGTAATGGTTATTCTTCCCAAACCACCAATTTATCTTTCGGCCAGTTATGACCGATTTCATGGTATTTCTGCTCAAGGATATGTCGCTTTATCTTGAGAGTCGGGGTAAGTACACCGTTGTCGATGCTCCACGGTTCCTTAATCATCAGTACCCCTTTGATCTTCTCATGCGAGGCTAACTGTTCGTTCATTTTTTCAATGACACGTTTACTTGTTCTTTCATAACGAGCTCGATCAAAATTAGGGAAGTCATGCGGTACCACTAGTAGGATAGGACCAGGTAAGCCTAAGCCGATCAAACACATCATTTCTACGCGGCTGTATTCAAACAGTTTGTTTTCGATTGGCACTGGAGCCACAAACTTACCTTTCGCAGTTTTAAAGGTGTCTTTTTTACGTCCCCGGATCGTTAGGTAGCCCTCGCTGTCGATATCACCAATATCGCCAGTATGAAGCCATCCCTCAGAGTTAAAAGACTCTTGGGTGGCTATGTCATTTTTGTAATAACCAGAGAACATACCTTTGCTTCGAACCAAAATTTCTTCATCTTCTGCAATTTTGAGTTCGATGCCCGGACCAGCATTACCCACAGTACCAATTTTGTCGGCTCTAAACGGGTGATTAATCGTGCTGTAGGCGAAAGACTCTGTCATTCCCCAAGCCTCGGTAATGTGTAGACCAACACTCTCATACCATGCGAGTAGAGCCGGTGATACCGGAGCTGAACCACATCCCAAAACGCGGGCTTGATCTAACCCTAGGCCATCAGCCAGTTTCTTCTTAATGATGTTGTTGATAAACGGAATCTTAAGTAAGAAATTCAGTTTCTTCTGTGGAAGCTTATCTTGGATTCGTTGCTGGAACAGAGTCCATAAACGAGGAACTGAAATAAATAGAGTAGGGCGATGCATTTTCACATCATCAATAAAGGTATCTAAAGACTCCGGGAAAGCAGTGACTATACCGCCCATTACCGATGAGCCAAAGATGTAAACGCGTTCTGTAATATGGGCAAGCGGTAGATAAGAGAACAAGCGATCGCCGGGTTGGATACCAATATGATCGATCAACCGTTGAACTGACCACGTAAAGGCGCCGTATGTGAGCATCGCGCCTTTTGGTAGCCCTGATGTACCCGAAGTATAAACAAGCGACATTACTCTATCATCGTGATGCTGAGGACGCTTGGTTGAGGGTTCATGGGTATCGATGAGTTGTTCGAAAGTATGTTGGCACTTCGCTGCGCTATCGTAGGGAAGTGAGATACTCACCAAGTTTGGATTATCATCCAGTACTATTTGAGTGGCCTTAGGATCGTCGAGTTTACCCGCAATCACAATTTTACTTTCACTGTGTTCAATACAGTACTGTATGGTATCGGCACCCGCTGTTGGAAAGATTGGGACGCTGACAAAATCTCCTAACATCATGGCAAGATCGCAGATAAACCATTCTGCACAGTTTTTCGATACGAGAGCGACTCGATCACCGGGTTGGGCTCCGAGTCCTTCTAATGCTGACGCCAGTTTCAGTGCTTTGTCGGCCACTTCTTTATAAGTAAACTCAACAAATTGGCGGTTAATAATTTGCTTTAAGTAGACTTCATCTGGGCGTTCTTCTGCCCATTTTAAAATCATGTCATTGGGTGTAGGGAGAGCTGTTGCTTGTTCTTGGCTAAACTCGTTAGGCTGAATCATTGTCTAACTCCATGTTTTTCGCTAAGTTATTTTTGTTAAAATCATGTTAAATGTACCATGATTTTTTCTTTTAGGGAGTAAAATTAGCGTTTATGCTCTTTGTTTTCCGTTATCTGTGCAGGCTCGCCTGTAACTTGCAGGCGTTACTCCAGTCCGTTTCTTAAAAATTCTCGAGAAATATGACACATCCTTGTATCCACATTGATAGGAAATGACAGCAATTTTTGATTCGGTATCTGCCTCGATTAACTTTTTGGCAAGTAGAATGCGTTTATCGCACACGAAGTCTCTAAAGCTTACTCCAAAGTGTAGATGAAACTTCTTAGAAAAATAGGTGGTTGAACAGTGACATTTCTCAGCGATCTCTGTTTCTCTGATTTCTTTGTTGATGTTGTCCATCACAAAGTTAATAACTTCGGATGTGAAGACCTTTACAGGCAGTTGGTTGTTGTTGTTTGTGTCTCTGTCGATATCGAAGTGGGACTCGAACATATGCTGTGTCTTGGCCTTAAGCTCTTCGAATTGACTGGTCAGATGATTACTGTTTGTTTCTATGATGAAAAATATATTCTTATGATTTCGAACGATATTAGGTAACGGGTCAGAGCAAATAATGACAATTCTTTTGTTCAAATTTTCGCAAATAGATAAAGCCATGGTAAGTAGTTGGATTTTATCTGCGCTATTCAATATGAAAAATACCAATCTTACATCTAAGTTACTGATTATAGATATGTCTTGTTTGAAGTTTTTAATAGAAAAATAGTGGCCTATTTTATTAATAATAACGGAGTTGAAATCACTATCTTTGTCCGACAATAACGGAGTTACTATTTTCATATTAATATAATCTTCGTTTTATATCGGTTTTTTTGTCTAAAAACAACCGAATAACAAGTAATAGTAATTAGATTAGAAGTACCACAAGAAAGTGCAAGTAAATGGCAAAATAATCCTAACCTAATATATCGTTCAGCTCTAGATTTAGTTTACAGGTAAATAAAACCTGATACGTAAATCAAGGAGAGATTCTTATGAATAACCTATTGAAAAACATTAAAGAATTTATGAATGATGAAGAAGGTTTAACGGTCATCGAATATGTGATCGGTGCTGCTATGCTCGTGTTAGGGTTGACAACCATATTCAGTGGAATTGGTAATGTCTTGTCAGCGAAACTCAGTGCTATTGTTAATGCTATTAGTACGACAACAGCCCCGTAGACACTATGAATAAAAAGGGAATTAGAAAGCAGAAAGGACTAACTATTGTCGAGTACGTTATCGGTGCTGCTTTACTTGTCATTTTTGCTTGGGCCATATTCTCTGGTATAGCTACAGCCTTATTCAGTAAATTCATAATAATTGTGTCAGGTATATAAATGAATGATAAGTGAATCTCTGGTTTTTTGGGTGCTATTAATTGTTGTTTCAGTCTTCGATGTGAAAGAAAATCGGATACCAAATAAAGCTCTGATTTTATTTGTATTACTGTACTTTATTTTATTGATTAATGGCGGAATTTCTTGGGATTCACTTACGACTTCTTTAGTTGGCGCTGCAACCTTTTTCTTTTCAGGGCTTTGTTTATATTTTTTACGAGCAATGTCTGCTGGTGATGTAAAGCTATTGGGTGTGATAGGCCTGTATGTCGGTTGGGGTAATTTGCTTGATATTTCTTATTATATTCTCATTGCCGCAGGGATAATCGCTACATTTTACTTGCTCTATAATAGTGCAAACAGTGAATCTCTGACCGTTAGAAACTATTTTGAAGAAAAACTAATGTTAGTTAGTGGAATGTCAACCAGAACAAAGAATGTGTCTACGGTTCATTCTCGGTATTCAAATAAGGTGACGATGCCTTTCGCACCTTCAGTTGTTATAGGCTTAGCGATGTATAGCTATTTTACGTAATTTAAATTGAATCATTATTCGATGTGTTGGAGAGAACATATGGATATTAGTGGGATACCGTCCCCGAGTAATTTAAAGCCTCAAATATCAGCTCCTGTGGTTCCTACATCCATTGAAATGCTTGGTGTACCTGAGGTTGTGATTGAAAATTTATTACTCAAACACCTGTCCGCTTACCCTAAGTCAGATGTATTGGATCTATCTAACTATTTATGTGTGGTTACACATATTGTAGAAAATGGACTTGCGGTACTTAGACAAAAATCATTCATTGAAGTTTTTCAACCAACTTCAGCTTTAACGTTAGACTCATCTTCACACAGCCGTGTCCGTTATTCACTGTCTGAAAAAGGCATAGAAGAAGCGGATTTAGCTTTCACTCGAGATGCTTACTTAGGACCTGTTCCTGTATCTCTCTCTCAATATAGCAATATTGTGAATCAACAAGATTTGCGCTCTGAATTGGTTACTCGACCGCATGTTGAAGCGGCTCTTAGTGACGTCTACGGAGTCGACAGAATGATATCAGTGTTGGGACCTGCAATTAATTCCGGCAGGGCTCTACTTCTTTATGGGCATGCTGGTACGGGGAAAACGTTTGTAGCAACACGTATCGTCAATGCTTTGCATACTTCGGTGTTTATCCCTTATGCCGTTTACGCCTTCGGTAATATTATTAAAGTTTTTTCTACGCAACATCATAAACCGCTAGACAGTAACGGTAGTGAAACATTGGTTTCTCTCAAAGATCAGTACGACAAGCGTTGGCTCAATTGTGAAAGACCCAATATCCAGGTGGGTGGAGAGTTGACCATGGATATGCTCGAAGTTAATCATTCTGAGAACAGCCGAGTTTGGCTAGCGCCTTTACAAATGATGGCAAATAATGGGATTTTGGTTATTGATGACCTCGGGCGTCAACCAATGCCAGTGGACAACCTCCTTAATCGCTGGATTGTACCTATGGAGCACTACTTCGATTACTTATCGTTACCGAATGGACAGCAAGTTACGATGCCATTTGTGCTCACACTCGCTTTCTCTACCAACTTAAACCCGGATAAGATCAGTGACCCAGCGTTCTTGCGTCGGTTGGGTTATAAAATTGAATTTAAACCTCTTTGCCAACGAGACTATGAAGCTTTATGGATGAGTGTCGTTTCTGATAAAGGGGTAGAACTTCAAGATGGTTTTTTTGAGCGATTGTCTCAAATGCACACGCTATACAAAGTGCCGCTTTTCCCTTGCTTACCTAAAGATCTCGCTGGTATTAGCAAAGATATTCTTTCATTTGAGCAACTCCCGCCCGTTATTACTTTCGATATTCTTTCCATGGCATGGGAAGTCTATTTTACCTCTGATGGACACGAGGAAGAAAATAATGAATAAGAGTCAGGTATTCCTATTGTTTTTACTGTCCGTAGTATTCGGCTTAGCGGCTGTATTTTTTGCTAAGCAATGGATGGATAACCAAGTTCAACCGACGATCGAAGTTGAAGAGGTTGAACGTCACCCGGTTGTAGTCGCATCTCAAGAAATTGAAGCTGGAACCGTAATTGAAGATCAGTACTTAACGACGAAGCTGATGGAAGTGGATTGGATCAATGAAAATAATTACTCAGATCAAAACGAGCTAATTGGAAAAGTTGTCGCCAATACTATCTACGCAGGAGAGGTGCTTCATAAGTTGCGCTTTACCGTTCCTGGTGAAGGTTCAACACTCGCTGCGTTGATTCCTGAAAATAAGCGAGCAGTAACTATTCGAGTCGATGATGTTATTGGTGTGGCAGGGTTTCTATTACCAGGAAACAAGGTCGATATTCTTAATACCGTTTCCTATGGCAAAAACTCTGCGGCGACTCGAACAGTGTTGAAAGATATTAAAGTGTTAGCCGTAGACCAAACAGCAAGAACCAAAGAAAACAGCCCTATCATAGTTCGAGCGGTAACACTTGAGGTGACCCCAAAAGATGCAGAGAAGCTTCTTACGGCGAAGAGCAAAGGCAGTATTCAGCTTACCTTAAGAAACCCTCATGAGGTTGATAAAAAAGTCGTTCGTCGATACGTGCCTAGACCCAGTGTCACCATTATCAAGGGTACGGAAACATCCAGTGTGCGCGTCAAGGATTGAGGTGAGATATGAGAATTATATTAGCGTTATTTTTGAGCCTGATTTGTTTTTCGACCGCAAGTGTTGCTGCATTGCAAACGGGAAAAACAGTGACGGTTCCACACCATAAATCTACACATGTGGTGTTATCAGGCAAAGCGAGCAAGGTTTCACTTGGTGATCCTGATGTTTTGGATATCGTAATTTTAAAATCTAACGAAGTGTTTTTGATTGGTAAAAAGTTAGGTGCGACAAATCTGATGGCTTGGGATTCACGAGGACAGTTGATTGAGTCGATTAATATCGAGGTCACTCATGACTTAAATAGTTTGAAGTCCAAGCTGTATGAGTTTCTTCCTGATGAGACTATAGAGGTTCACAGCGCGCAGAATCGTTTGTTACTGAGTGGGCAAATTAGCAACCAACAGAAGATGAATGTTGCCATGCGAATTGCTGAAACTTACGCAGCAGGGCAAGCTGCAGACGACTCTAAAGAGAGTGGTAGTGAGCAAGTTGCTGCCACCGGAGTCATCAATTTAATGTCGATTGGTGGCGCTCAACAAGTCATGTTAGAAGTGACGGTCGCCGAGGTTCAGCGAAGCTTAGTGAGAAAGTTCGATGCCAATTTCCACTTCTTCCAGACCAGTGGCTCTAACTTTTCATGGGGTGCATCATCGGTTCCTGCTGGTGTATTAGGGGCTACGCCTGTCTTTGATATTCCAACCTCTACTGATTACGGGATTTTAGGCTCGTTCATTGATAGTAATACCCTGTTTACATTCGCCCTGGATGTAGCAAAACAGAATGGTGTAGCGAAAGTATTAGCT
Source organism: Vibrio sp. 10N.237.312.B06 (assembly GCF_041464685.1). Classification (NCBI taxonomy): domain Bacteria; kingdom Pseudomonadati; phylum Pseudomonadota; class Gammaproteobacteria; order Vibrionales; family Vibrionaceae; genus Vibrio; species Vibrio sp. 10N.237.312.B06. Next base: position 10,134 of record NZ_JBFSPI010000038.1, on the reverse strand, counting down.
GAACCTAACTTAACCGCATTAAGTGGATCTAAGGCTGAGTTTTTAGCGGGTGGTGAATTCCCTATCCCTGTGCCAGATGAAGATGGTATTACGATTGAATATAAAGAGTATGGGGTCGGTCTGAAATTTATCCCAACGGTTCTGAGTGATAAAAAGATCAATCTAAACTTGGCTGTGGATGTGAGTGAAATTGCGAACAGCAGTTCATTGACTATCGACCCTGGTTCGACGAATGCGACGTATTTCATCCCTCCAATCACACGTCGAAGTGCCTCTTCTACGCTTGAACTTGCGGATGGACAAACTATTGGTATTGCGGGGCTTCTGAGTGAAAACGTGCGGGACGTCAGTAACAAAATGCCAGGTATTGGGGATGTGCCAATTTTAGGTCAGCTCTTCAATAGTCAAGAGTATGTATCTGGCGAAACAGAGCTTGTCATTCTTGTTACGCCTAGGCTCGCTAAACCCGTAGACAGAAGCAAAGTCACACTGCCAACTGATGCCTTTGTTGACCCGAATGACCTGGAATATTACTTGTTAGGTAGAAGCGCTTATATTGCTGAGCCTTCTGATTCTGAAGACAACAGTAATGTAAGTTCTTCTAAACCTATCACACCAACTGATGGTGGTAGTGAAGGTTCATTCGGTCATGATTTGTAAGGAGATAGATATGATTAGAACAATGATGGTCTTTCTCGCACTGGTATTAGTTGGTTGTGCGAATGACGCGCCTTTAGGGCAGTCGGTTGTTCAGTTGAAAGTGGAACAAACGTACAACCCGAACGCGACTCAAGAGAACTTGGAAGTTTTACCTGATGGGACTGGTGAGCGTATGCAAGCTAGTTATGACAGCTATGTGGGCAAAGGTGATGAGGATCTTTCCGGAAATAATAGCCAGGTTTTACAAAGCTTTAATTAGCGTGGAGGTACTTTATGTCGTATCAAGTATCAAATAGTCCCAAGAAGCCGGGAGGTTTGGTGGTCATCTTTGTGACCATTGCGTTACTCGTATTCCTTGCGGTGTCTGCTTTGGCGGTGGACATCAACCATATGCTAGTGAATAAAACGCGCTTACAGAATGCGGTTGACTCCGCTGCATTGGCTGCAGCCACTATATTGGATAACAGCAAAGACCAGGCTGCGGTATCTGCAGAAGTTACATCAACATTGAATGCTATGGCGGGAGCTTCTGGTAATCATGAATTTAATTTTTCTACAGCAGTGGTAAGTGTTGAATACTCCAATGACCCTCAAAGTTTTGCGGGGACAACTACGTTTGGTGCTGATGATGATGTTTATGTTCGCGTTAATGTTAGTTCACTGGATATGGATGAATTTTTCATTCAGATGTTTGGTTTAGCTAAAGATGTATCGGCAACAGCGGTTGCTGGGCCTAGTTCTGGACTGCAAGTCGTCAACAACATTGTACCTATTGGAGTATGTATTGGTGATGGAACTTCAGATAATGACATCAATGAAGACGGCTATGATGATGCGACCGGTGAAGCAATTACCAATGTATTTGGCTATGAAGTAGGAACCGTTCATGCTCTAAAAGTGGGTGATAAAAAACTGTCACAAATGGGGAATGGTAACTATCACTTGCTGGACTTTGGGTCTGGGGGAAAAACAGTAAAAGAGGCGTTGGCTGGTTATTACGACTACTCCGTAGCTATTGGCGATAGTGTCACTACCAAGCCCGGGGGAACTGTCGGCCCCACTGCTGATGGGTTGAACACTCGCTTTGGTGATTATGGTGGTGGTTTATCAAGTTCAGCTTATCATTCTGATTATGTCACTACCGAGCCTAACTCCCAAATTAAGATAGATAAAAAAACGGGCGACATTAATTTTGATGGCTCTTATACCTATGCTCAATATGAGTCAGACACAAACGCATGTATTACAAACAATGGTTCGGGTTGTGTTTCTGGTGGTACAGCATGGCGACGCATTCTTCCAATTCCGATGGTCGATTGTTCGGGTAAAAGTGGTGGAGTAACCAGTTTTACCGTGCAGAAAATAGGGTGTTTCTTCTTATTGCAAAAGGCACCAAGTAACAATTCAGGAACCCCAGCAGTATTTGGTGAGTTTATACATTCTTGTAGTGTCGCTGGTGGCTCTGGTGGTTCTGAATCATCAACTGAAGGTCCATACAAAATTGTTTTGTATAAAGACCCTGATGGGGGAGGCTCTTAGTTATGAATAGGAAATTAAACAAGCAGCAAGGTCTCGCAGCTATTGAAATGATGATTGCAACACCAGTTTTATTGTTTTTCTTAGTGTTGGTTCTTGAGTTGGGAAACATTCTAATTCATTACAATGTGATATCTAAATCGGTTCAAAATGGGGCTCGATACGCAGTTAGCGAAGTTTATGGAACACAAGGTGGAGCATTGGCGCCGACTGCGGAAATTCAAAACATCGTGGTTTACGGAAAAAACACGGTAGGTACAGCCATACTTTCTAGTCTTGCAACTTCTGATGTGGTTGTTACTCCTCCCACTGCGGACAGTTATGTGAGAATAACGGTGAATTATGAGTATGTTCCTCATTTCTTATCTGTCCCATTTTCATCTGAAAGTTTATCAATTCCCTTGAGTGTGTCGTCCGTGATGAGGGTTTTTTGATGGAGTCAATCAAGAAACATAGCGGTTTAGCCATCATCGAATTTACGATTGTTTCTTGGTTGGTGTTTTTGCTGATTTTTCTGATTCTAGCTTTAGGGGCTTACGTATTTTCATTGCAGATTGTTAATGAGGCGACCAGAAAAGCAGCTAGGTTAGCGACCGTTTGTTACGTGCTAGATCGCGATAACATTGCGGGGGTTGTCGTAGAAGACATACCACTACTAGGCTTTAGTGATAGTAATTTGGAGGTCGCGTACTTAGATGCTTCTGGCGTTGAAATTACTTCTGATTTCGAAGCGAACCTGAGTGCGATCAAGTTTGTTAGAGCAAGAGCTATAGGTTATGGCATTCAACTGATCAGTAACCTAAGCTTTTTAGGGGCCAATGGTTTTCTTACTGCCCCTGCGTTTGAGACAATTTTACCAGCTGAGAATTTGGGTGTGATAAAGGCTGAAACAAATACTAGGACAAGGTGTCCGGAACCAGTACAGGGTGGGTAGTATGGGCGAAGCAATTGATATTTTACCAAGTGAAGACGATGCGATTCGCCTTAAAACCAACTTGAATGTATGGCTTATCTATAGCAACGAAAAATTTCATGCACATATGAGACAGCAATTAAAACGCTGTCGAAATGTTCATATCGACTCTTTTTCTTTGCTAGGTATGACTGAAGAGTATGTGAAAAATATAGATGCTCCCGATCTTATTTTTGTTGAAGCAAGTGGTGGTTGGGCTCAGAAAATGGTGGATCTTCAAAGCTACAACCTACAGTTAGAAGAGCATGATTTATCTTTAGTTGTGTTTGGTGATGAGAGTGATAACGGCTCATTGAAAATAGCGCTAAGACTTGGTGCTTCTGATTTTCTATCTCATGACATTTCAATTTCAGGTCTTTTACCGCTACTTAAGAAAACTGCAGCGGAGAAAATTGAAAACTCTAGTTATGGTGAAGTGTTTTTATTTATCAATACTAAAGGTGGTATGGGGGCGACAACCTTAGCGCTCAATACAGCCGTAGAAATAGCAAGTTATCACCCGAATGAGGTGCTGTTGCTTGATATTGATCTCCAGTTTGGTGTTATTCCAGAATATTTGAATATCACGCCGTCCTACAGTATTTCGGATGCCATCGACAGTTCTAATGATTTGGATGAAATGTCGTTAGGAAGTTTAGTGAACAAGCATACATCTGGGTTGCATGTTTTAAGTTTCAAGCATGAAAACAACGCGGATGATTATGAGCACGCCCAGAAAATTGGAAAGTTATTACCTGTACTACGCCGTTTCTATCGCTACATTATCATTGATTTCTCTCGAGGCTTGGATCATATCTTTGCTTCGGCTATCTCCCCTGCGACTAAGGTGCTACTTGTTGCTCAACAAACCTTAGTGTCTGTTAAAAACAGTAACCGTTTAGTAAGAACGCTGAAGTTTGAGTACGGATTACAACAAGATGCAATAGAGATCATCGTAAATCGTTATGAGAAACGACAAACCATTAAATTATCGGATATAGAACAGACCGTTGGAAAGCATGATATCCATTTAATGCCTAACGATTTTAAAGTGGCACTAGAGAGTGCCAATTTAGGTCAGCCTTTGGTTGAGTCAAAAAAGAAGAGTTCGATTACACGGTCGATCATCGATTTATCTCACATCCTTTCTCCTCCGGAACAAGAAGAGAAGAGTTGGCTCAAAAAGATATTTTCATAGATTGTTTGTTCTAAGCATATAGATGAGGGATCGTTATGTTCTTTAAACGAAAAAATATAAATCCGGAGTTTGAAAAAAAAGCAGAACAATTTTCGCAGCAGGAGAGCGAAAACGTTGCTGCCTTTCCTCAAGGTGATGCTAGTGATTCAGTTGCTTTAAAAGGGCTAGATGCCAGAGAAGAACAAGAAAAATCGGTTAATGAAGCAAAAAAAGTCTTAGAACAAGAATTATCAATTAAACACTATTTCCATAAGCAGCTCTTAGAAACACTCGACCTTGGTTTGCTTTCTAGCCTTGATAAGGAGCGTGCTAAAGTCGACCTCCATGAAGCGATTGTTCAGCTAATGGCTGACGATCAAAGTCATGCCCTGAGTGCTGAAGGTCGAAAAAGAGTTATCAAGCAAATCGAGGATGAAGTGTTTGGACTGGGGCCGTTAGAACCGTTATTAGCAGATAAAACGGTATCCGATATTCTCGTGAATGGACCTAAGAGTGTGTTCGTTGAGCGAGGGGGGAAATTGGAAAAGACACCCTATACTTTCTTAGATGACCGACACCTTAGAAACATCATTGACCGTATTGTTAGCCAAGTGGGGCGTCGAATTGATGAGGCTTCTCCAATGGTGGATGCTCGATTGGCCGACGGTTCTCGTGTGAATGCGATTATCCCACCTCTTGCTTTAGATGGCCCATCGGTATCCATACGACGTTTCGCTGTGGATAGCTTAACTATGGATAATTTACTGGAGTATAAATCAGCCTCTCCACAAATGGCTAAGTTTGTAGAGGCTGCAGTGAAAGGTGAGCTTAATATCTTGATTTCAGGAGGGACGGGGTCAGGGAAAACAACCACACTGAATATCTTTTCTGGTTTCATTCCTCGAGACCAACGAATCATTACTATAGAAGACTCTGCCGAGTTACAACTTCAACAACCCCATGTTATTCGCCTAGAAACCCGCCCTGCTAATTTAGAAGGGAAAGGGGAGATTAGTCAAAGAGAATTGGTAAAAAACACCTTACGTATGCGACCGGATCGAATTGTGGTTGGTGAGGTGCGTGGTAGCGAAGCTGTCGATATGTTAGCGGCTATGAATACTGGTCATGATGGATCTCTTGCCACTATTCACGCCAATACCCCCCGTGATGCTCTAAGCCGTGTTGAGAATATGTTTTCGATGGCTGGTTGGAACATTTCTACCAAAAACCTCAGAGCGCAGATTGCTTCTGCTATCCATTTAGTTGTGCAGATGGAGCGGCAGGAAGATGGTAAGCGCCGTATGGTGAGCATTCAAGAGATAAATGGTATGGAAGGAGAGGTCATCACGATGTCTGAGATCTTCCACTTTCAGCGTCAAGGTGTCGATGAGCATGGCAATATTTTAGGTTATTACACAGCAACCGGTGTGGTGCCTCAGTCTCATGACCAATTGGTGAAGCGTGGTCTTGATTTGCCGTTTGAACTCTTTACCGAATCACATAGCTGAGGAGCGGATTATGGATAGCGTAACAGTTTCATTGGTTCTATTGTTTGTTGCGGTGTTGTTTATTTCACAAGCCTTATTATTGCCAGCTGCCGGAAAAAAAGCTAAGCACAAAGAGTTGACTCGTCGCTTAAAAGAGACACAAAGAAATATTGATGAAGAGAGTTTGTCGCTCTTAAAAGATCACTACAACAAAGAACTATCACCACTTGACCGGAAGTTGATTGTCATTCCTTTCTTTGCAGACCTAAAACGTATGCTGGAATTGGCGGGGCTGAAGATCACTTTAAGTCGCTTCTTATTGATTGTGTTCTTGTGCGCCACTTTGTTGGCTTTGGTTGCTTTAGTATCAAATCAAGTGTGGTTCATTTGTGTAGCGGCTTTTGTCTTTGCTTGGGTTGTTGCTTACTTGTTTGTTCAAAACAGAGTGACATACAGAATGGCACGATTCGAAGAACAGTTACCAGAAGCTTTGGATATTATCAGGAGAGCTTTACAAGCAGGTCAGCCATTGGTTCAGTCTTTCAATGAGGTGGGTGAGGAGATGCCTGAACCTATTGGCGTTGAATTTAAGAACACCTACAACTTGTTGAACTACGGTTACGATTTGAGGCTCGCTATTATGCAAATGACAGAAAGAGCACCCACGGTTTCGATGTTGGCTTTTTCTAGTGCAGTCATGCTGCAGAAAGAGACTGGGGGGAATCTCTCTGAGAATCTGCAAAAAGTATCTGAAGTACTGAGAGCGCGTTTTAAACTAGAAAGAAAAATCAAAACTCTCTCTGCTGAGAGTCGGCTTTCTGCCTGGATACTGACTCTTTCTCCCTTTGTTCTGTTTTTCGGCCTTAAATTCGTAAACCCAGAATACATAGAACCTTTGTATACCGACCCTAGAGGAATATCGATGGTCAGTATTGGGGTTATTTTGTTGGCTATTGGGACGTTGTGGATAAGAAAAATAATAAATATCGAGATATAGATTATGGAATTCTTTGATTTAGATGTATGGAAGCAAGCACTCTCTGAGTTCGGGATCAGTAGCCAAGCCTTACTGTACGGGATGATCTTGCTGACCACTATGTTACTGACCCTCACGCTTGGTTTTCTTTTTGTAGGCACTCGCTCCCCGTTGGATAAAAAGCTAAAGCAGATATCCAGTGGTCGTCATACGAGTAGTCGAAAACCTTACGATTTTACCAATACGTTAGAGTCGTTAACGCCATTTATTGGACGAGGGAATAAAAAAGACAACGAAACTTACTCAGAAAAACTCATGCATGCCGGATACCATGAAAAAAGTGCGCTTTCTGTCTTTTATGCTTTCAAAGTACTTTCAGCCCTTGTCGGGTTTGTTTGTGCATTTATGGTGTTTTATTTAGCGATAGGGGGCAGTTACAACAACTTATTGATCGTGACTTGTATCTTTGTCGGTACGTTTTTACCCAATTTTATATTGAGTAAAATGCAAAAAGATAGACAGAGAAAGATCAAGAATGGTGTACCAGATGCTCTTGATCTGCTGGTGGTTTGTACAGAGTCCGGTCTTGGTTTTAATGCTGCGCTAGGACGAGTTGCTAACGAACTATACATTTCACAGCCCGAACTTGCCGATGAGTTGGATACTGTTTTTGCCAAGATACAAGCAGGTGTCACCATGCCAGATGCTTTGAGTCAGCTCGTTGAACGAACGGGACTTCATGAGTTAGACGGACTCGTATCCTTGCTGTCTCATGCCTCAAGAATGGGGGGGAGCTTGGCGCAAACTTTACGAGACTATACCGAAGATTTTCGAGATAAGCGGCAACAAGCTGCGGAAGAAATTGCAGCAAAAATACCCACTAAGATGTTATTTCCTATGTTGTTATTTATTTGGCCTTGTTTTTTTATTGTTGCCCTAGGACCAGGGATGATGATTGTTATGGACGCATTGAGTGCGCCAGGAGTCGGTTTATGATGCTAATGAATAGAATGGTTTTACTTTTACTGCCGTTATTAATTTTAGGGTGTGCCTCTTCTGATGAACCAACCAATCAGTTTGATGCCGAGTTGTATTCGGGGAAGCCAATTGACACCTTAACCAGTGACGATCCCCCTGTCAGTGAAAAAGAAGCCGTTATGCGCGGTGATGTAGCTTTAAGGGATAACAATATCGATTTAGCTCTTTACGAATACATTCGTTCTCTGTCTTTTCCTGAGCAAGAGTTTCACGATAAAACGTTGTTTACTATCGGCAGGATTCATTCATCGAGAGGCAACTATGCACTGGCTGAAAAAGCGTATCTGGCGGCATTAGATTTTAACCCGGCGCATACGGAAGTGCTGGAGCAGTTAGGCGTGTTATATACCAAACAGCGTCGTACAGATGAGGGAAGAAGCTATTTCTTTAAAGCGATCAATGCAGACCAAGTTCGTTTAAAAAGTAGTAGCACGATTAAAAACTACCAAGCGTTAAATCAAAGTGAAGTAGCCGCTTTGAAGGTTGACAGTATGTCTCCTGCATCAGCCTTTATGGGTATTGGCGTGCTGGAAGATGTCGATGGAAAACATCAAATCGCACAAGAATACTTTAAAAAATCGCTTACTATCGATAAGACATCAGTGAAAGCTCTACTGAATATGGGGTATTCCCATTACATGTACGGTAACTACAAAGAAGCGTATCAATATACTCGTTCGGCTTTAGAGATAGAACCGAACAATGAAAAGGCTCAAAACAACCTTGCGCTCATTTATTTGGCATCAGGTGATGTGAAAAAAGCGATAAATGTGTTTATGCGTCATATGGATGCACCTGAAGCTCTGAACAATGTAGGGTATTTTTTAATTATTCAAGGTCGACCAGATGAAGCCGTTCCTTACCTTCAACAAGCTATTGATAAGAAACCCTCTTATTACAAAATCGCCAATGAAAATCTGAATAGAGCGCTATCAGAGGTAAGAGAGATGAAGCAATAACTACTTAGCGCCAGTTTTAGTGCAATGAAAAGGATCTTTATATTGCCTAACCGTGAAAGTTTTAATAAAGATGTCATTGTAATCTCTATTTTTTGGTTTGCCTGCGCATCAGTGATACTGTTTTACAAGTGGGAAGCAGTATCCGCACTCAATCTAAATGATAACGATGATTATATGCGTTATGTTCAGTTCCAAGCGTGGATGAAAAGTGGTCATTGGTACTTAGAACCGATGAGTAATTTCAATGCTCTCGATGGCATTATTATTCATTGGTCTCGGTTTCCTGATCTAATGTTATCTATAGTCGCTTTCCCATTGCTATTTATAATTGATGATAGTCTTGCTTATTCAATCTCGATTTCTGTTGTGCCATTGTTTTACTTGTTACTTTACGCATTATCATGTTTCTATTTATGTGACCAATACTTTGGGAGCAAATATCGTTTCATAAGTATGATGTTTGCTATTTCCTCTCCTTCAATTATTCATTTCCTGCCAGGTTCTATTGATCACCATAATATTCAACTTATATTAGCAGCACTGTTTCTTTCAGTTACACCTCTTACTACTCGTAATCTCAATCAATCATGGCGTGTTTATATACAATCCACTTTCCTATCTTTATCTTTGTGGACGGGTGTGGATAATCTATTGTTGTTTTTTCCGTTCTTTTTTCTTTATACTGTCTATTTCAGTTTTTTTAATAACGGATACTTTAGTTATATCTCCAAGCTATACGCTACTTGTACGGTTTTGTCATCTATTACTGTTTTATTGAATAGGCCTTACGATGAGTTTTTTGTTTTAAAATATGATGAAGTATCATTTATTATTATAATATTATTCTTTAGTGGTTGGTTGTTTGTTCATTTTTATCACAGGTTGGCGAGTAATGATAAGAGTGTAATTGAAAGGGCTTTCCTGTTTATTACTCTTGGTTTATTGTGTTTACTTCCTGTTTTTATTGTTTACCCATCACTTACTAGTGCTTTATTAATTGATTACCCTCCAATACTTAAGATGTATTGGCTTGATCAAGTCACGGAAGCTAAATCTGTTGCTAGTTATATATCAACCCATGGTTTATTTTCTGTTGAAAACTATGCGTTGCTATTGGTTCCCGCAATTCTATCCCCGATATTTAAGTTAAAAAACCACCATGCAATAATATTGTACATCATCTTTATGTTTAATTTATTTCTTGCGCTATTTTGGCAGATTAGAATAATGAGGCTGTGCTTTGTTTTAGCTGCACCTTTTCAAGCATACTTTATTATAAAATTGTCCGATGTTGTTAGGGCGTGTTGATCTTTGCTGTACATTTCGCGTTCAACAATACATCGGTAGCC
>NZ_JBFSPI010000037.1:0-46894 GCF_041464685.1 Vibrio sp. 10N.237.312.B06 | reverse complement strand
CTCATTAGTGATTGTACTCACTTAACTCAGTGTCCAAAACTGCTGGTGCGGATCATTTCATAGGCCAAAGCTCATACAATCAAGAGCATATAACTTAGAATTTCGCGACTAGATCTTTCGAGAATGTCTCTATATCCAGTTCTATACTCCACTTTTCACTCAGCTCCACTATGTTATCTAGAGATTTCTGAACCGTTTTTATCGTCAATGTATTGTTATCTAGGTCGTATACCTGTTTTTGCGTAGTGTAATAGAAGTAAAGGATAGTTAATGCTTCTCGATCGCCATGCTCAGCTTTTGGTTGAATACGCTTAAGCTTACGATAGATTTGATTGTGAACTTGTTTCACGTTCCACACATAAAGTGCTTCTTTAAAGTAATCATGCCCTTTCACACGGCTCGCGATAAAGGCATTCAGTGCGACTGATAAAATCACGCCAAGTACATTCAAATGGAAATTACCTGTCGCTTCCCCAGTAACGGATCCAACTGAACCAAAAAGTTCAATCAGAATGCTACCGAATACGATGGCAAACAAGGCGAGCGACCCAACCAATGAAACCAACAGTAGGTTCATCTTCTTTCTATATTCTTCTTTATTAATCTTCTGTAACTTCATCGACTACTTCCTTATGTAAGTCACCTAATAATTTGCGCATACTATCTATGTAAACCTTGGTTAGCTTCAACCTTTACCATCTTGTAATGTGGTCACTCTCTATTTAATACGTAGAGTTCTTGTGGTCAGTACTATACATAACTCCATTTGACTTCATTAATAGAAAAGAGTTACATACCGCCATAATTTTGGTTATTCATCAATTCATGTTGATAAAGTCTGTTTCGTTTTATCACATACTGACAAGGTACATTCCATGCGTTCATTTGTATTACGCGCTCGCGCAGCCCCTACAGAGAGTAAACTTATCTTAGAAGGTGTTGGGCAAGACGCTCATACCGAGATTCTGGCTCATACTCTGATAAACACGATCTTCGTTGCTCAATCTCACCGTGAGAATGTCACCGTGCACCTTGTGTTAGAAAGTACTAAAGACTTTTCACGTACGATCACTTTCGATTCAAATGAGATCACTAACATTGGTGGCTTTCATGAATCGGCATTGTTATCAGCGGTAGTAAGAGCGGTTGATACATCTCAAGGCATGACAAAAGAACAGACACGTCAGGTTGAACCGGGCATCACTGTTCGTACTATGAGTTTTGAAAAGTTGGTTAAAGAACTGGCTGAAGACCACCAGCTGTACATGATGGATAAGAAAGGCGACTTTATCCGTGACGCAGAGATTGCGGAAAACCCATGTTTCCTTCTAACTGACCATATCCCTATGCCGAAGAAAAGCTACAACAGCTTGAAGCGTTTAGGGACAGAGAAAATCAGCTTAGGTCCAAACATGCTGTTTGCTTCTCAGTGTGTTGTGTTGATCAACAATGAACTGGATGTGCGTGGTTTTTGATATCCACAGCTCTCTCTACGATAGTTTTCTCTAAAACAGAAAGTCTCTCTAAAACAGCAGTTCGCTATAAAAAATAGCTAGCCCTAAAACCATAAATGGAGCGATATACGCTCCATTTATGGTCAAGTTAGCGTGCTAATTAAAAACGCACTTCGACGGTCATCCCTTCAATCCAATATTCTCTAGGCAAATCAGCCGTAAAGTTCAATGCTACTTTGAGATATGCTGGCTGCCCTTCAAAAGGGCTTGCTAATTGAGTCGGCAACTTACTGACGATTTCTACCGAATCTGCAATCTCAGCCTCAAAAGTACTACCATTAGGAAACCTTACCTTGGTATGAGCTCCTATTATCGCATTCTCTAAATATTTAGGGTCTAAATACGCGACCACTTGCGGGATGGTATTCTTCGCTATCGTTACAAGCTCGTCACCTTCGAACACTCTCTGCCCTTCAACGACATGGATATCGACAACGCGACCTGCATAGGGAGACTTAATCGCCAACCCTTGTTCAACAACACGTTTAAGTGCTAGATCTTTCATTAAAGCACGTCGAGCCTGACTAACCGGACCCGCTAATTCTCTTTCTTGTTCAGCTAATTTCGCATTTTGATAATCAAGTTTTTGTCCATTAAGCTGATTGTTAAGTGAGTTACTCATTCCCACTATACTTGCGTAGTCCACATCGGATACCTGACCTTTCTTCCTGTATTCTTCATAGCGCGTTTGAATTTGCTGTACCGTGTTTAAATTACTGCGCGTTTCTTCAATACCTTTCAAGTGCAGTAAGCCAATATCATCAGGAAACCTGATTTCTAAATCTAATAACTCAGCATGAAGAAATTCGATTTGCGCTTCCACTTCCATATTAGTCAACTGAATCGCTGTCTCTGATTTTAGGATTTGACTTCCATCGTCTACTGGAATTGGGCCGACTACTCCTGCAACTTTAGAGGTTAAGGTTACAGGATGCGAGGTAATGATTGCCGGAGCAATAACCAGAAAATTTGTCTTTAAGAAAAAATACGCTACGAACAATAGAGGGCTAACCACTAAGCTTAAGATTAAATACCAACGAAAGCGGTAGCCTCCTCTTTTCGCTTGTCCGTAAGCAACTTTGACACCATCATCCGATTGAGGGTTATTCTTTTTATCAAGATGAAATTTCACTTTCATTGTTAAAACCTTTTGCCTTTTTTCAATACCCACCAAGGAGCCATACTGGATTCTTCATGACTTCTTCTAAATAACTCATTCACCATAGAGAACGCCGTAATCAACCGCATAAAGAACTGATAAAACGGATATAAGATTAGCCATTTTGCCATCTTAAGATCTTCTTTCGCTCTTTCGGAAACCAACCCAATATAGACAGTAAAAAACAACAACACTGTCGACAAATAGACGCAGTAGATAAGGATCAGAAGTGCAGCAACAAAATCGAAGGGGTAAGCCCAAAATATGTAAAACATGAATAGCGAAACTAGAATGGGCAGCAATACGTTTTGTAGAACGCCATAAACTAAAGTAAATATAAAGTTTCCCCAACCGAGTAATCTAGGGGTTAGACCTTCATTGTGTTTCCTTAAAAACAGAAATAATAAGTCTCCATCCCATCTTAGCCTTTGTTGTACCAACCCTTTCAGTGTATCGGGTACATCAGTATGGCCCACAGCTTTAGGTGTAAAAGCGAGTTGATTGTTTGGATGTCTTTTCTTGTACTGTTTGAGCCTCATCGTTAAGTCGAGATCTTCAGCAGTATGGGTATCCCACCCTCCAACTTGCTTCAGAGTGTTCTTTCGAAAGGCACCAAATGCTCCTGATATATTATTTAGAACCCCCCAGTTGGATAGCCCCGTCTTACCAGCTTGCATTGATAACATATATTCAAGAGACTGCATTCGCGTAAGCAAATTTTCTTGCCAGTTTCTAACGCGTAAAGCACCTCCAGAAGCAATCACATTCTTATCAGTAAATTGCTTCATCATTTGTAACGCCATGTCGTTATCAAAAGAAGTATCACCATCAACATTAATAACAAAATCGCCGGTAGCGTTATCTAAACCAGCATTTAACGTTGATACGCGACCTCCTCTTTGCCACTTAGGAATGACACGAACAACTCTGTTTCTTACCGTTTTATGTCTTTGCTCCCCTCGCATTGCAGCTAAGTAGGTATCTTCATTTTGAGTTGCTCCATCGACTACGGCTAAAATCTCAATCTTTCCGGGATAAAGCTGTTCAACAAGCGTGTCGATCGTTATCTCAATTGCATCTCCTTCTCCATAACAAGTAATTACAAACGAGATGCTTGGGTATTCTTTTATCTCTATGTCACTGGCCGAATAAGACCAGCGAAAGATTCCACTTAACACAAGCAGAAAGAGTGGGAGCTCCACCATAATCATCATGGGGAAAAGCATTAGCCAAAGCTCAGAGTTCTCTAAAAGCATCCCCCAGAAGTACTGTTGGAGATCAAGGCTAACTGACAGCATAGATTTCACTGACTTTACTTTCTAACCAATAACCAACATCTTCTTTCATTGTTGGATCGGGTATACCCCATGCAAAGACATTCAGCGTGAAATCGTCATCTTCGATTAAAGAACAAAGTGCTTCTATTTTCCCGCGTAATACTTCTATATGTTCCATCTTAGCTTTAGGCATAAATACAAGAAGAACATCGCTTTTAAACTGACAACAAATATCAGAATCTCTAAACAATCCGTTTAAACGCTCTGTAATTTGCTCGATCAAAGCAAACATTTTTGCGTCTCCATTTTTAGACACATACTGCGCTAAATCAGGCAGGTGTAACCCCAATAATAAGTGCTCTTCTTCGTGGCGAAGTGCAATCCTATTAACCCAGCTAAGAAGATTAGAAAAATACCCGCCGTCTACTTTCCCGCTTAAGGTCAGTTCAGGCGCCGATAGCTTCACTCCATGACGGAATATATACTCTCCCTGAACTCCAAGTTTCAGCGAATAAATCTTCCTAACAACCAACTTTGAAATATCGTTTTTTGTACCACACTCGAAACAAGAAGCTAATGTCTCCGCCTCAGAAAAAGAGTGAGAGCATGAGTTACATGTATGAGTTTCTAAAGGGCGATCATAATCCACTCCAATATGTCGAAGCTGAGTCAAACATTTCGGGCATTCTAATTTTTGATTGCGTTTGAAAAGCCCTTGTTCAGCAACATGGCCACACGTGAAACAATGGAGAGAGGTACGCTCAGTAATATCAATGTCTTTGCAAGAAGGACACGCTTCGATGTAGTTTAAGTGGGCACTGGCACATTCATGACACACTCTTACTCGATCGATTAAATCCTCAATTTCAAAAGTGTCTCGCTTAGTCTCTGATAATACAAAACGATAAGTTGAACTTAACTCCGGATAGTAAAGCTCCACTAGCGGATAGGAATATATCGATTTATGAGACAAATATTTGTGAGGTGATAATCGACGTGTTTGGTCCAAGCCTAACCACCCAACAAGAGGGTCTAATGTATCCGATGAGTCGATAATACTTTCTAACGTTCTTCGGTGTTGAATCACCTCTTCTTCAACACTTTCTGAATTTAAAGTGCCGTCTGATAAACACTCTGATAATGCACTATCGTCTAAAACATAAATCTTCCAAGACCAAAATTTCCTGCTACGGTGGAGTTGGCTCATCACGTCGTCTTGCGAAGTAAGATCGCCATTTAGAACTATGACGCCGCCCAATAATTCAGGGAGTTGATTAATGTCACTGACTGGCACGAGCTCAAATGATTCTCTGGTTTCAAGTGTAGGGGTTCCAAGGCAGTAAATTTTCAACTTATCTTTCATTCATTAACTCCAAGTCTTTTGACGTTGTCATCGTTGAATTAAAGCTAAACAAACGTTAATTTTGAACGATGCTATTTCATTATTCACCCTTACATAAATACTAGATATCGATATGAAAACCGTCCAATAATCAGCCAAAAAAGGTTAAATAAGCTCACCAATTAATTGACACCTACGAAACATGAATATTGTTAATACTTGGCATCAAAGCGGTTACATTCACGTCTAAAAGTAGGGGTTGATGAGTGTTATTTTCGATAGCAGCACTTCCGGAATAATAGCGTTCTCAAAAAAATTAAGCCTAATGCCCATGATTTTTTGACCTCCTAAACACAAAAAGAGCTCAACTAAGTGAGCTCTTTTTTATTATCTATATCTTGCTATCAATGGAGTTATCTAGGAATCAGACCCGATTAACCAAAGATGAAGCTGTATAGGAAGCCTGCCCCCATCGCCATGCTTAGGATAACGAATAGGAATGCTGCAATCATTTGGTTCTTGAAGATTGATTTAAGCAGGATAACTTCCGTTAAACTTGCACCTGCACTACCAATAATCAATGCCATTACCGAACCCAACGCCATGCCTTTCTGAACTAGAGCAGCACTTAATGGGATTACCGCTTCAGCACGAATGTACAGTGGAATACCAATCACGGCTGCTACTGGAATCGCATACCACATACCTTCACCAGCGTACTGTGCAATTAGGTCTGTAGGAATGAAGCCGTAGATGAATGAACCAATCGCAATACCCATCATTAGGTAAGGGAAAACTTGTTTGAAGTCTTTCCAAGTTGAGAACCAAATTCTCATCCAACGGCTAGGTTCTTTCTTCTCTACAATTTCAGCAGTCGCGCTTCCATCCGCAGAACAGCATGAAACCGTGACTTGTGGCTCTTCTTTTTTAGAATCGCAGCAAGATGTCTCTTTCGCCATTACTGGCGCAGGCTCACCACATGCACTTGTACCACATGAAGATTCCGCTTTAGCCGTTGCTGCTTTCTTAGGAGTAGAGTCACCACAACTAGTGCCACAGCTTGAAGCAGAACCTGTCGATTCATACGCTTCAGGTTTGACGTAGCGTTCAAAACCTAACTTCTCAAGTGCGTAACCAGCCACTACAGATACCGTCATTGCTACAAGGAAGTAGAACACAGCGACTTGCCAGCCGAACGTAATCACGAACAAACCAATGATCACTGGGTTCAATAGTGGGCTACCGAATAGGAATACCATCATTGGACCGAAACCCGCTCTTGCACGCAGCAATCCTTTTAGGAAAGGAATGGTCGAACATGAACAGAAAGGTGTAATTGCACCCAATAGTGCAGCAACCACATACCCCTTACCATTACGTGAGCTCAGGATAGATTGAATCTTTTCTGGTGGAAGGAACTCTTGAAGAATCCCAACAATGTAGCTGATCGCTAAGAAAAGGATAATTAACTCTACTGCTAAGAAAGCGAACATATCAAGTGCGTCTTTTAGCATTGTTAACATTTCATTGCTCATAATTAACTCCAAACTGGATTGAAGGTCGGGCTCTATGAGAAAAGTAACCAACCCTTAATTTCGAACATTCTCGAATTATAGAAATAAACAGCTCCAGATCAAGCTTTATTTCGATAAAAATCGAAATGATTTTCGAAAACACGGTTTTTCAATGACTTATACAGACACCGTTTTTAAATTTGAATTCGACATACATTTCGACTAACATCGAAATTAAATCTTGAGGAGTTAATATGAACTTAGAAGTCGTAGCGAAAGCACTTAAAGAGTTGGGACACCCTATTCGCCTAACTATTTATAAGAGTGTCGTTAAAGCTGGCTACCAAGGCATTGCAGTTGGCGGCCTACAAGAAGAGCTAGGTATCCCTGGTTCCACCTTGTCTCACCACATTTCAAGCCTAGCGTCTGCAGGCCTCATCAGCCAAAGACGAGAAGGAAGAACTCTATTCTGCGTGGCGGAGTATGAATGCCTAGAAGGTGTGATTGATTTCTTACAAGACGAGTGTTGCGTAAATGAACAGTGCAACTAATGCACCTTTGAATAAGGCCCCTTTAAAGCTAGAACAAGTCTGGGCCGAGTATCAGCAAGCATTAAAGTCATTCCTGCATTCAAAGGTCAACAACTCTGCGGATGTAGACGACTTGCTCCAAGATATCTTGATTAAGACCTATCAGAACTTAGACAAGGTACAAGATGCGAGCAGTGTTAAGGCTTGGCTGTTCCAGTTAGCCAACAACACCATTATCGACTTCTACCGAAAGCATGCACGCCAACAACGCGATAGCCAAATTGATGCTGAAGATCTGTGGTTTACCGATTTAGACCACGACTCTGAATTTAAGCAGAAGCTTTCATTGTGTATCGAACCTTTTATTCAAGCACTGCCAGAACAAAGTTCATCGCTACTGCTTGCCGTCGACATCAAAGGCCAAAGCCAGAAAGAGATCGCAGAAGCGCAGAACGTCAGCTACTCAACGGTTAAATCCCGCGTGCAAAAAAGCCGCGGGGATCTTAAGAACCTGTTTGAAGAGTGTTGTAACTTGTCCCTTGATCAACAAGGCAATGTGATTGATTGCGAGCTTAAGCCGAACGCCAGTTGCGGCAAGTGTTAATCGCTACATAGAATCCGCTATTTCAATAGAACAAAGCCAGCAATTGATGCTGGCTTTGTTGTTTTCATAATCTGTAAATTACGCTTTGTTTATGCGAATCGAGTGCTTAAGCGAACCTAGCGCTTGATCGTACCGAACTACGCCGCTTCCGCTTTTACGACCGGTTGATAGCGTCCCGGTTTATGGTTCATCGCCAAAATCAAGTTGGTTACTATCGCACCCAGTACAGACAGAAGAACCAGCGACACATCAACGATAAACAGTGAAAGCACAACAATCGTACAATCTAGTGCCATCTGAACCTTACCCGCACGAATCCCAAAACGTTCTTGTAAGAACAGCGCCAGAATGTTGAAGCCACCTAAGCTCATTTTATGACGGAAGATCACCAACATGCCGGTACCAATCAAGCCACCACCAAGTAAAGCTGCATACAATGCATGAATTTCGGCAATTTGAATCACGTGATACAAGTGATCCACGGCGAACGAAACAATCGAAACCGCGATAAACGTATTGATGGTGAAGCGCCAGCCCATACGAGCAACCGACAAAATATAGAAAGGTAAGTTAAGTGCGAAGAACACTTGGCCAAAGCTCAAACCTGTCACTTTGGTAATGAAGATCGCTAGACCAGCCGTGCCTCCGGTGAGCAAACCGACTTGATTGAAAAAGATAACGCCGAGTGACACTAGCGCGCTACCTAAGATCAGTGCCAGTAAGTTTTCGCGAAGGTTATGATCTTTATCCATGTGAATGACTCTCCCTGAATCTTTTAACATCGCGTTTCAGTCCCGTTGAAACGATTGAAGTACAAATTTACGATGTTTAACAGATAAGTCGAGTAAATGCGCAGTGTTACTGAGTGATTAATTTGTATACTAGTTTTTACAGGCTTTAAAATACTTCACTAAAGCAAGCAGTTATATCTAAAAAATTAAATATCCATCCTAAATTCTCCGCTTCTACCACATAATCAGCGAGCTTCGTGTTTTCCTATTTATTAGCTACGTTTCATTCCAACTCCAGCGATGCTTAAATCTATGCATAAAACGCATAGACTAAATCACAAAAGGTCATTTGATACATACCCTACTCGTCATTATGATGCGCGACTTCTTACAACATTGAGCGCATGTAAACACCTTATGTTTTCACAATCTCTTTTTGCCCAACTCGCCAGAATGACGCTATTCCTTGTCATTAGTTTGGTAATTGTGCATCACAATCAGCCATTGATCGATCTCTTGGCTCAGCATGCCGTTAGCAGTGGATGCCACCAGCAGTCAGCGCATGAGCATTCCGGGCACGAACACCACAATAAAATGACTGACCAACACATGTCAGCGCAAAACCACTCACATCACCACCATTAATTTAAGAGTATTAGAATGAGCATTTTCCGTTTTCCTTTACTGGTATGGCTTGGGATCGGCACACTTATTATCAGTCTAGGCATCAGACAATCATTCGGCATTTTCATGATGCCAATTTCAGAGCATTTCGGCACCGGCCGTGAGTTTTTCAGCTTCGCCATTGCTCTACAAAACCTGCTGTTCGGTGTGTTCCAGCCTTTTGTGGGCATGGCCGCTGACAAATGGGGAGCAAGACGCATCATTATTGCAGGTGCATGTGCTTACGGTTTGGGTTTACTTCTTACCTCAATGTCTACCGAATCAAGCATGCTTTACGTTTCACTAGGCGCATTGGTTGGCCTTGGGTTAAGTGCAACAAGCTATGTGATTGTATTAGGCGCTATAGCAAAAGTTGTACCTGCAGAGCACGCGGCTAAGGCATTTGGTTTAACCACAGCAGCAGGTTCATTTGGTATGTTCGCGGTAATTCCGGGTGCGCAATACATGTTGAACGAGTTTGATTGGCAAAGTGCGATGCAAGTATTTGGCGTGCTTTGTTGTTTGATGATCTCATTTGCGCTGTTTATGCGAGCACCGAAGTTAACAACCAATAAACAAGTACAAGACACCCAGACACTGAAAGAAGCACTGTCTGAAGCGTTTTCGAACAAAAGTTATTGGTTGATTCACGCGGGCTTCTTCGTGTGTGGTTTCCACGTGATGTTCATTGCAACGCACTTACCAAGTTACTTAGCAGACAAAAACTTACCTGCGAGTAGTGCAGCAATGGCACTGGCTTATGTGGGTATCTTCAACATCTTCGGGTCTTACTTCTGGGGTGTGATGGGCGATAAGTTCAGCAAGCGTCATGTAATGTCGGCACTGTACTTAGTGCGTACCGTGGTTATCGGAGCTTTTGTCACTTTGCCTGTTACTGAGTCAACCGCGGCAATCTTCGGTGCAGCGATTGGTTTTTGTTGGTTGGGTACGGTTCCGCTAACTTCTGGCTTAGTTCGTCAGATCTTCGGTGCTCGTTACCTGTCAACGTTGTACGGTTTGGTGTTCTTTACTCACCAAGTGGGTAGCTTCTTAGGCGCTTGGGTTGGCGGTCGTATTTACGATTACTACGGTTCTTACGAGCCAATCTGGTGGTCAACCGTGGTACTTGCATTTGCGGCAGCACTTATCCATTTACCAATCAATGACAAGCCGATTGAGCGACTGAAATTGGCAATGGCTTAACGTTTAACGCTGACTCCCCCACTAGCGTAAACAACAAGTCGTTCCAATAAAGCGAGTGAGTATTGAAAAGAAGCATCCTGATATACTCACTCGCTTTTTTGTTAGTCACTATTTCACCAATTAAAACGGTCGATATTTGCATAAACCTCACTGAATAATAAGACTATCCTTTTCGTTTTAATTTATAGTATCCACTCGCTCCTTTAAAACTAATCCGCAGGCTTATGGAATACATAGTTCAGACTGTCCTTATCGCAATGGCACTCATTTTTGCTGGCTCATTTGTGCAAACCGCAATCGGCTTTGGTTTGGCTATTGTTGCAGCCCCACTGCTGTTTTTGGTCTCTCCAGATTATGTACCTGCGCCTATCTGTTTAATTGGTCTGTTTATCTCGTTATTCAACGCTTTTAAACATCGAGCGAATATCTCGATTGGCGGATTAAAAATCGCATTGCTGGGCCGTATTCCGGGGTCACTGGCAGGTGGTGCTTTGTTGGTGATGGTTTCAACGAGCGTGTTATCACTATGGTTGGGCTTATTGGTAGTATTTGCCGTGATTGTTAGCCTACTGCCCTTTAGACTCGAACCAACCCCAACTAAGATGGGTATTGCGGGGTTCTTTTCTGGGTTCTTTGGCACCAGTTCTGGTATTGGTGGTCCACCGATGGCACTGCTACTCCAACACCAAGATGCCAATCAGCTTCGTGGTAACCTTTCTGCGTTTTTCGTGTTTAGTTCGATCATTTCGTTGGTTGTACAGATCCCAATTGGCTTCTTCACGCTACACCACTTGATCATCACTATACCTTTGCTGCCTGCTGCTTGGTTGGGTTACAAAGTGGCGTTGATGACGACACAAAGCATCCCTAAAGAGAAGATACGCATTGGTTCTTTACTGTTATGTTCTATCAGTGGCTTTACTGCAATCTGGCAAGGCTTAGCTGGTTAGTATAGAGATAACGTAAGTACTGAAGGTTGCTTACGTTTTGTAACTGTTTTGATGACAGCTCACTCATCTCGATAAGCAAGCTCATATGACTGACTAGTGACGTTATCCATTATGCTCAAATACTCTAATGCGGCGCCTTATTTAAGCTTTAAAGTCAGTACCACACTGTCGTAAACATCTCTATCTGGCGGTCACGATTCCCTCTCGTTCACCATCAATAAACCATTACTGCATAAACCATTTTTTCATAAGCTTTTTGTATACAGAGCTGAGACTGTTCAAATCAGGCTGAATGTTCAATTGGTAGCGTAGTCCTATTCATAATACGTCTATATACTGCATATTCATTAAGCAGGAAAATGAACACATTCAGTATTAAGGACTTTCAAATGAAACAACTTGGGTTTAAGCAAGTTCTTTTAGTCGCCGTATCAGCAATAATTGCAATAAGTGTAGGCTCAGCCAACTATTTTTCATATCAGAGCAATAAGGAAGCACTGACTGAGAATATTTACCAGAGCACACAAGACCGTATTCGCATTGAAGGGAACAAGGTTGAGACTTACCTGGATGCTAAAACACAAGCAGTAGCAAAAGTAGCTGCTGATTATCGTCAACATAATTATCAAGATAGACACGCCGAGCGAATGCGCGTGGGCTCATTAGGTGCTGATGTCGCGAACTTAATGATAGGTTTTGACAATGGCGATGCTTATGCCTCATTCGATTACCCGGGCTGGGATAATCACAAAAGCCCATCAAGCTACGACCCTCGCAGTAAAGCTTGGTACAAAGAAGGTAAGCGTTCAGGAAGCCTTGTATATACAGACCCATATACAGACTCCACAACAGGTACCTTAATGGTGAGCATTGGTAAAGATGTTGGTAACGGTGTGGTATTGGCAGACATTCCACTCGATGTTCTAAGTGACACTGTCTCTGAAATCGACCTCAACGGTGCTATTTCGATGATGATGACCAATGACATGACGGTGCTGGCTAGCACATCCAGTGTGGTTAAGGTGGGCACTAAATTAACGGATTACGCTTCTTTGAAAGACGTTGCAAAAAAAGCACAAAATTCAGAAAGCACAATCGTTAATTATAGTATCAACGGCGTTGAGAAAGTGATGTTCAGCCATGCGGTTAGCTATGGTGACAAAGAGTGGTACCTACTTGTTGGATTAGACAAAAGCGTCGTATTCGCAGCGCTAGAGGTAGCTCAACAGCAAGCGATTATGATCACGATTGTCTACCTATTGATCAGCGTAGTTGTCACGTTATTCATTCTCAATATTCTTTACAAACCCATCCTAGCGTTGAAAGAAACCATTACAGGGCTATCAAATGGTGATGGTGATTTAACTCAGAGGCTCGAATTTAACTCAGAGGCTCGAAGTAAAGAAGCACGATGATTTAGGGCAAATCGCATCTGGTGTAAACCAATTCATCGAGCATATACAAGACTTGATGCTAAAGATTGACGCAGCATCGTCTGAACTGAAAGAAAATGTGCAGCAACTTGAACATAAATCAGATGAAAATAACCACATTTTAAATCAGCACGTGCAAGAAACTGAACAAATTGTCACTGCCATTGAAGAAATGAGTTCAACAGCTGACGCCGTTGCCCAAAATGCAGGTGAAACGGCGCAATCAACTAAAGTTGCGTCCGATATCGGGGAGCAATCACTCAATGCTGTCGGTGATGCACAAATGAAGGTTAATGCACTAGTTTCTGAGATAGAGAACACATCATCGAACCTAGAAAGCATGAGCCAAGAAACTAAAGGGATCAGTGATATTTTGACAGTGATTGGTGAAATAGCTGAACAGACTAATCTCCTTGCGTTAAATGCAGCCATTGAAGCCGCACGAGCGGGCGAACAAGGTCGTGGGTTTGCAGTAGTAGCTGATGAAGTGAGAGCCTTAGCGAGTCGAACACAAGCGAGTACACAACAGATTGAACAAGCGCTGACTCGTTTGCTTTCAGTGAACAAGAATGTTGAAGAGTCTATGAATAAGACGAAAGGGACTTGTGACGAAACATTTAATAACACCGAGAAAGTGGGCAGCAGCTTAAATGAGCTAACGTCACAAGTAACGGGTATCAATGACCTAAGCATTCAAATTGCAACGGCCGCAGAAGAGCAAAGCAGCGTCACTCAGGAAATTAGTCGTAACATGGTGGCTCTGAGTGACATTGTAAATGAACTCAACAAAAATGGAGATCAAGCTTTGGTGCAAACCAACAATATCTCCCAAGTAAACGAACGACTGGCATCAATGGTTGGTATGTTTAAACTGCGTTAATTCATACTAAAACAGTTATTTAAAATGAAACTTGTAGTGTGTAGCGGTTATGATTTCAAATAGCGTCTATAGTTTTTCAATAGCAGTCATCGTTTAAAATAGCCGCCTTCTCCGAAGGCGGTTTTTTATTCCTCTCTCTCAAAAGCCCCACTATTGCTCTTCTAGGCAAGTTTATTACTCATTTGCTATCTCTTAGAAACATCGGTAACAAAGGTTCTATTTTTTGCGTCGGAATCAGTGGCACCAATAGATAGATAAGACCAGCAAAGGCGATAGACGCCGCCAAGTCTTCAGGTCTATGCATGCCAAGCCAAACTCGGCTATAAGCAACGCCACCAGCCCAAACTAGCAAACCGCCGACTAAGTAAAAACGTTTCGCTTCTAGGAACAAGCCGCCAAAGAACGCCAGACACACGCCAACGAAAATCATGTGCCCAGATGGGAAAGAATAGTCAGTCTCACCTAGCCAATGACGTGTTCGCCACTCACTCACCTTATCTTTCACAGATGTAATCGCTGCATTCTTTTCTACCAATGGCAGTTCGTAAAACAGCTCTGGCATGTCAACGACTTCTTGGGTCACCAAATACTCAGAATAAGGACGCGGGCTTTCTGTAGAGTGCTTTAAGAAAGTTTTTGCTGCAAAGCTGAGAACCAACAACAAGCCGAGCTGCAGACAAAGGCTGACGAGCTTAACTTTGGAAAATTTCATCGTGAGCAATACCAAAGACAAAACAGCTAGCGTTACCAAGAACCCTTGATTACCCGCCGAGTAAGTCACAAACGTTATGAAGGCGCCTTGGAAAGGCGAAACCCCAGCCCCAAGGTCAAAATAAGATCCAAAGATCAAAAACGGTACGAGAGAAGACAAACTTAAAACGAGCAGTAATAAGCCTTTGGATTTGTTAGAGAACGGAGATGTCATGACTAAGATCTTTTGGATAAAGTGGATGGATGCTAGCGCAGCTTAGCACTGCCAATATCAATTTTATGTCAAAACGGTCATTAAGCCGTCATGGTCTAACAATGTTCGATTGATGAACCTCTTGAGTATTGATTCAGTGAACGGCCACGCCAGCACCAATAATGTTCGACATACACTGATGTTCATAGAGCAACAAAGACCACTCAAACCAGCTGAGACAAAGGCATTATCCCACTAAAGACTGCCGGACACGTTCTGCTGATAAAGTGAACACTTACCCGATTATAAGGCTGGAATCTGAAAAACTTTGCTGTCAGTCCTTTAAATCCACTATTGAAAGGATTACCATCTGGTCTGCTTTCAAAGCAAAACAGATTATTAATTTTTATTCTCAGGGCGGGGCGAAATTCCCCACCGGCGGTATGTTTTTAGCAAAATCTAAAGATAAGCCCGCGAGCGCTCGATTCGTCGAGGTCAGCAGATCTGGTGAGATGCCAGAGCCGACGGTCATAGTCCGGATGAGAGAGAATGAAAACACACTCGTTTAACTTGGAAAGGTGTACCTATTTATTAGGTTCATGCCTCCAACTTAGACGGGTGCATTTCGTTTTGGATAAAACCATAATGAGCTAATACCAATCACAGTAAATAAATGATCAGAGATAGCGCAGGAAAAACGCTTGAGAACAAGGCAAAATTTTTCGATAAGTAGTTATTCTACAGTCAAAAATTTTAACGCCGTTATCAAGGGTTTTAATCAGCTAGAATGACCAGTTGTTTACTACGATTGGTACAAGTCGACTTGTAATGAGTCTGCTTTGTTGTGCTCGGTTGAGATCCCTCATACAGCCCTGATTCTGGTGATATTTTAGGAGTTTAACCATGAATCAGTCTTCACTACTTGCCGAATTTGGCGAACCAATCACTCGCGTTGAAAACGCACTGCAAGCTCTGCGCGAAGGTCGTGGCGTGCTTCTACTTGACGATGAAGATCGTGAGAACGAAGGCGACATCATCTACTCAGTAGAACACCTAACGAATGCTCAAATGGCGCTTATGATCCGAGAATGCAGCGGTATTGTGTGCTTATGCTTAACAGACGAGCAAGCAAACCAACTCGAACTTCCACCTATGGTTGTTGATAACAACAGCGCAAACCAAACTGCGTTTACCGTTACTATCGAAGCAAAAGTCGGCGTAACAACAGGTGTTTCTGCCGCTGACCGTGTAACAACGATCAAGACAGCTGCAAACCCAACGGCTAAACCTACTGACCTAGCTCGCCCTGGCCACGTATTCCCATTACGTGCGCGTAAAGGTGGTGTACTGGCTCGCCGCGGTCACACAGAAGGTACTGTGGATCTAATGCAAATGGCAGGTCTTCAATCGGCAGGTGTACTGTGTGAAGTTACCAACCCAGACGGCACGATGGCAAAAGCGCCAGAGATCGTTGCTTTCGGTAAAATGCACAACATGCCTGTACTGACCATTGAAGATATGGTGATGTACCGCACTGAGTTCGACCTAAAACTGGCTTAATGTTTAATATTTAATGCTTAGTGCTTAGTGCTTAGTGCTTAGTGCTTAGTATCCCGATATTAACTCAAGCGCATTGACCTAAACAGATCCAGGCTCACCAATGGAGCCAAGCTTATTTTAAACAGGGCATAGTGACTGTCACTCAAACAGCTTTTACAGCTGACTGATACCGTCCAATAAACCCTGTTAGAATCAGAACCGCATACAAAAATTAGAGCCTCACTGATTTCAGTGGGGCTTTTTTCATACTCACGCCCGATAAAAAACCGAGCCAATTAGCAACTATTATCATTAACAATACGCAATTGTTATGTTATAACATCGCAATGATTACTCATAACTAGGACAAAAGCATGAAAAAGCTTGCCGCACTGGCGCTACTTTCCATCAGTGCACTACTCATATGGATATTTTTACCATCAAAAGAAACACAACCAACAACGCTAAACATTTCTGGTCCCTTTGAATTTACCGACCAAGATTTATCTAAAAACGGCTATTTATTTACACGGTTACAAGTCGTTGAAGCGCTTACTGCTATCGATAAGTCAGGCAACGTCACCCCTTTATTAGCGAAAGAATGGACAACTAACGCAAACAATTTACGCTGGGAATTCACATTGCGCCCAGACGTTGTGTTCCACGATGGCTCCCCGCTTACCGCGCAAGCTGTTCAAACTTCTCTTTCTCACGCTTTAAAAAAACCTGGCGTATTAAAGCGTGTACCTATCAAAGAGGTATCAGCTTCAGACAACCTTCTAGTGATAGAACTATCTCAACCTTATCGACCATTGCTGGCAGTGTTAGCTCATTACACAGCAGCGATTGCAGCACCAAGTTCGTTTGATCAACAAGGAAATGTTGCACAACTGAGTGGTACAGGTCCTTATAAAATCCAAGAGTTACAAGCTCCTCATAAAGCGCATGTTGTCAAAAATGCGGACTACTGGGGCACAAAAGCCTCGATTGAACATGTTCACTACCTTGCAGGTCATCGCTCTGAAAGCCGTGCTTTGTTAGCACAAACCGGTCAAGCCGATCTGGTTTACACACTCGATCCAGCCAGTATCGACCTACTTGAGTCAGCAAAAAATGTTGAATTAGTGATGGAGTCAATCCCAAGAACGATCCTAATTAAGTTGAATAATGAACACCCACTTTTGAATCATTCAGATGTGCGTCAAGCTATCAGTTTAGCTTTGGACCGAACGGGAATTTCAAAACAAATCGTCCGCGTTCCAGGCTCTGAAGCCTATCAACTGTTTGCCCCTTCTCTTGGCGCATGGCACATCAATAACCTTGAACAAACTCAGCGCAATATCGACCAAGCGAAAACATTACTCGCAGGGCAAGGTTGGCAGGAAAATGAGGAAGGTCTCCTTTCGCGAGAAGGCAAACCATTCGACATTACTTTAACTACCTACTCAGATAGACCAGAGCTGCCTATCGTAGCTACCGCGATTCAAGCTCAGCTTAAAGAAGTCGGCATTCAAGTGAATGTTTCTATCGATAACTCAAGTGCAATTCCATCAAAGCACAAAGACGGCACCTTAGAAATGGCGCTCGTGGCGCGTAATTTTGGCACTACGGCGGATCCCCTAGCCTTACTAATGCGCGACTTTGCTAGCCATAAAGGCAGTGACTGGGGACCAATGAACTGGTCTTCTGATGAGTTCAGCAGCTTACTTCAACGTCTATCGGTTGAACCAAACCAAGAACAATATAATCTAATGACTCAAGAAGCTTCATCCATATTAGCGGAAGAAATGCCGCTGATTCCTGTGACTTTCTACACTCAATTAGTCGCGGTGAATGAACGTGTTAACCACTTCTCATTTGACCCATTTGAAATCAACTATCGTATCTCAGAGATGACGATTAATGATTAATATCTTAATCCGAAGAGTACTCCAAGCCGGCTTTGTGGCTTGGAGTATCGGAACACTCACTTTCATTTTAATGCGCTTGTTACCCGGCGACTTTGCTTTTCGAATTGCAGCGGGTCGTTATGGGTACGATTATGTGGATGCAGATGCGGCACAAGCGGTTTACCAAGAGTTAGGGCTTGATCGTTCGGGCTTGCAGTTATACCTCGAATGGTTGTGGGATCTTCTCCATTTTGATTTAGGAACATCATTGATTAGTGGTACCCCCATCATTGATGAAATCAGCCACCAGCTCGGGCACTCCATTTTATTGGCAGTCGTCGCGACCGTCATTTCTCTTCTCATTGCCATCCCAATCGGTATTTATTGTGGAAAACGGACCGACTCTTTTGCAGACAACTTCTCGCTATTAGGTTCCATCATCTTAAGAGCTCAGCCTGTATTTCTAGTAGGTTTGGCCTTGGTGATTATATTTTCGTTACAGCTGAATTGGCTTCCTGTGGCAGGCTTTGGTCGAGTCGAGTTTATCATTTTGCCCGCCCTCGCCTTGGCACTATCGCTGGCTGCAATGTCTAGTCGTCTTATAAGAAACGCCACTCACGATGCCATCACAGCACCGCACTTTTTATTCGCTCGTTTAAAAGGACTCAGTGAGGCGCAAGCTTTTCAGCATCACGCTCATAAACACATCGCTTTACCTGTTATTACTTTTGTTGGTGTTCAAGCAACCGGGTTAATTGAAGGGATCATTATGATCGAGTCATTGTTCTCCTGGCCAGGTATTGGGCATGCATTGGCGCATGCGATTTTCCGTAGAGATATTCCAATGATTCAAGGGGCAGCATTGCTGATGGGGCTTCTATTTGTGGTCATCAATACCTTAGTCGATCTTGTTAACTACCAATTGGATCCAAGGCAACGCGCGAATAAAACTTCAGGTTTATTTTCAAAATTCGCGCCTAATAGACCACAAGCAGAATCCGAAAAAAAGAAGGTTAAGATCGTATGAATTTAACAAAGCCGCAATGGTTAGGTCTGATTATCTTAGCCGCCTTATTATGCCTAGTCATGCTAGAACGGACTGTCTATCAAGGTGATATTGCCAAGCAAAATTTAGACCTTGCATTCACAACGCCTTCTGTCGAAGAACCTTTAGGCAGAGACCATTTTGGACGCAGTAATTTGGCAAGATTAAGCCACGCCATCAGCACCTCACTTTCCATGGCATTAATCAGTATTACTACCGCTGCGTTGTTAGGGACGTCAATGGGAGTAATCGCTGGTTGGAAACAAGGATGGTGGGATAAAATCTTTTCATTCAACGTGAACATGATACTCGCCATGCCCGGCTTAATTCTTGTTTTACTTTTTGCGGCTATGGTTCCGGGATCATTCCTTATTCTATATATCGCCATATCGCTCATGCTGTGGGTGGACTTTTTCCGCGTGTCACGCAACCGAACGTTGTCACTCATTCAGTCACCTGCAGTAGAAGCCTCTCGGCTTTATGGGTTCAACCACTGGTATATATTCAAGCGTCACTTATGGCCAGATTGCCGAAATGATTTATTCACCCTGTTCTGTTTTGGTACGGGTAATTCAATACTAGCGCTCGCGTCTTTAGGCTTTCTGCATGTTGGGCTCAAGCCGCCAGAAGCTGAGCTCGGCTTAATGATGGTTGAACTATTCCGTTACTACCACCAAGCCCCTTGGGTTTTGATTCAACCGGTACTGACCGTTTTTCTTCTGGTATTAAGCTTTCATTTATTAGCTCAAGGAAAACGTCACACGCAATCCTCAAAAAACCATGCGCATAATGAACCAAGATCTAAACAAGAAAAACTGCAACTAGGTAAACAAGCGGATAAGGGAGTAACAGCATGAACGCAATGTTAAAAATTGAAAACCTGTCGATTCATACTGATACTCAAACCTTAGTCCAGAGCTTAAGTTTAGATTTATATCCTCAGCGTCCGCTCACCATTTTGGGAGAAACAGGCGCGGGGAAAAGCCTAATCGCGGCAGCTATCGCCGGCACATTACCTGATGCCTTAAAACCAGCGGGCGACATTACTTTGTTTGATGAGCTTAACCCTTTAAACCGAGAACGGTTTTGGGGTAAAGAAATCGCTTTGCTACCTCAAGAACCTTGGTTAGCACTCAACCCGCTTCGGACTATAGGATCGCAGATAAGCGAAGTTCATAAGCTGGTTTTAAACGAAGATCGCTCCCAGAGTGACACACTCACCCATCATGCACTTCAACAAATGGATCTGGGCAAAGATGGAGATAAACACCCATTTGAACTCTCGGGCGGAATGGCGCAACGTGCTGCGTACTTATGTGCGACACAAGCTGGAGGCAAACTGTTAATTGCCGATGAACCCACAAAAGGCTTAGACGAAAGCCGACGTGATCACGTTGGGCAACTTCTCCTTTCTCACTGCCAACAACTTGAAAATGGCAAACCCGGTGGCCTGCTCACCATCACTCACGACATTAAACTGGCTAAAATGTTAGGTGGTGACATCATTGTCATGAAAGAAGGGGCAATTGTTGAAAGGGGAGACGCTAAAGCCATTTTAGATCAGCCACAAGCGGCCTACACAAAAGCGCTAATACAAGCGCAACCTGAGTATTGGTCTCTTGAGCAGCCAGCTTCCTCGCAACCTTCAAATGAATCAAATAGTCACGCTGCTCCCTCAGAGGTTGGTATACAAAGCGGGCAGAAGCTACTTCTTGAAGTTGAAGGTTTAGCTATTTACCGCGATCAAAGAACACTCTTTTCAGATCTGACGTTCTCATTATCACACGGTGAAATACTGGGAGTTTATGGTGACAGCGGATGCGGAAAATCTTCTCTCGCCGATACTTTACTAGGGTTGCATCACGACTTTTCCGGCAATATCGACTGGGTTCAAAAAATCGAAAAAGGACAACGCCTTAAGCTTTACCAAGATCCACCCAGTGCGCACTCCCCTCACACAACACTAAAAACGTTGCTTGATGACTTGTGTGCGCTTCACAAGCTAAATCGCTCCAAGATACCCGTACTTCTAGATAGATTGAGCCTTGATTCTGCATTGCTTGAGCGTCCTTCAAGCCAAGTATCCGGAGGAGAATTACAGAGGTTCGCCATTTTACGAGCGCTACTGATGAGCCCAAAACTGTTAATTGCAGATGAACCCTCATCACGATTAGACCCCATCACTGCAGCACAAACGCTAAGGTTAATTGTTGAAGTATCGAAAGAAGCTAACTGCGGCCTAATTTTGATCAGCCATGATCAACTGGCTTTGAGTAAGCTGTGTCATAAAGTGATCGACTTATCGCGCTATTGATTTACCGAGCTATTGATTTCTGGAACGATCGACTTATTGGGCTATCGACCTAAACGAGCTTCGCGGTTATCTGTCTTCTCAGTGGTACATTCGCCGTAAATCTTTAGTCATACCTTCACTATATACTCACTGAATGTACATCTCTGTGTAACCCAATCTGACTAACCTTGCATAAGAGGTTAGCCAGATTGTAGCTATTTGTGCTTCAGCCATAGCAAAGTCTAGAAACTATAAAAACCTCTAACCTCTTCTATCGCACTCACTCGAATGGTGAGGTGATGCACCAGTATTGGTCATCCACAAGCGGGCTTAAAATATAAGTCGTTGAAATATAATGCTTATCAATTTTGGCACAAATCGTGAAATACCACTAAGTAGGTATTCAGATATTAGGAGTTGAATATGTTGGTCGTTATTTCAGTGGGTTTATCCCTATTAGTACTTGCAGCGCTGTTTCATTTCTCAAAGAAGAGACAAACAGCGCTATCACACCGGTTTGAAACCTTAGTTCTACTCAGACAGTTATTGTTGCTATCACGCAAACATCGCGCGGCAACGCATTCTGCTCTGGCGTATCAATTGACGAGCGACTCAATTCGAAAAGTGAATCAGATTTACGACAACATACTTGAGGTATCTGAACTGCTTCAATCTCATGTGTCGTTTGACAGCCGTCCGATGTATCGCATTTATCATCTCAAACTCATCGCTATGCACAATGACTGGCAAAACCGTAGCTTAGTACGTAATCAATCGATTCATGGAAAAACGATTCGTCACAGCATGTTCTTGATGGATGAAGTGATGATCATCTGGCTGATTCAATCAGAACGAGAAGACATGAGCCGTGAGTACCACATGAACTGGCAACAGATCTTGGATTGCATGGAGATCCTTACCAAGTTGAGAATGGCCATCCCTGGGATAGAAAAGTCGAATACGGGAATACCTGAGGAGTATGCGAGATTCAAATTCTATGCATCTCAGACTCACCGTAAACTCAACCAATTATCAATTATCTGCCCTATTAGCAGTGGATCACCAGTTTGCACTCGAGCGATGCATGCACTCGCAGAAATCGCATCGAGCAACGAATTAACCCAACCTACAGATAGCTTATACGAATTAACCAGTGATATTTCTAGCGTCGTATCGCAAGTTTACGACCAAGTATTATCCGACATTACTAGAAACTTGTATCAGCCTTTACCTGACATCAACGATAAGGCGATAAACACCCGATTATCGGTACACAGATACGTGTAAAGACTTCGTGAGAGGAGAGCGTGTGGAACTCTGAATGATTGAGTTCAAATCCGATATCACCTTTGATATCGGATTTTTGTATTTATGTGTTTATGCCTTGTGTACTTGTGTACTTAAGATATATAACCTCAAACATCACCAGACTTAATATCGCTAGACCAAACTTCTGCTGCAAAATCAATGAACTGACGAACAACAGGCAGCTGATAACTGCGAGACAGATACACCGCCCAAAGCACACTGCTGGGTGAAACAAAGTCATCCAATATTCGTTTCAATTTCCCTTCTGCAATCAACGGATTGGCTAAATCACAAGGTAAGCGAACAATCCCTTTTCCATGCTGTGCGGCGCGAGTTAATACCCCAACATCGTTAGCCTTGATAGTGCCAGACACCTCAACCGAATAGTGCTGGTTATCCTTAACGAAATCCCACTTAGAAACACTCAAATGGCGAAAGCAGTTATGCTGTCGAAGTGCTTCGACCGTTTCAGGTTCTCCGTACTTGTCTAGGTAGACTTGAGAGGCACACACCACTGAATCAATTTCCATGAGCTTTCGAGCAATCAAACTATCGTCAGGTTGGTCAGTATAGCGAAGGGCAATATCTATTCTCTCATCCACCAGCTGCGCAAAACGGTCTGAGGCAAACAACTCGACCGTGATATTAGGGTGACGCTCTGTGAATTGCTCAACCACATCCAACAGCATGTTTTGAGTTAAACCAATCGGCGCTGCAATTCGAATTACCCCTGAAAGATCGTCGGTTTGATTGAGTGAAGTGACTTCTAGCTCTGCGGTTTCATGGAGTATCTTCTCGCAACGTCGCAGCGCAATCTCTCCTGCCGCTGTCAAACTGACCTTACGAGTAGTTCTGTGCAGTAACCTTTGTTTTAACCACCCTTCGATCTCTTGAACATGCCGTGAAACCTGTAAACGGCTCATGTCCAAATGCTCTGCTGCTTGAGTAAAACTGGCGCAATTTGCGACTTCAACAAAGCTACGCATCGCCGTCAACCTGTCCATCACACTCTCCCTTGCCGACTTAACCAAGCCTATTAGATAACTGTATAGATACAATCTACATCATTTTACGATATTTATCGCAACCTAGTGAGCTATTAGACTGCAATGGCTGTCGAGAAACAGACTCAATAAATTAGATAATTGGAGAGACATTATGAAAATTGCAGTATTAGGCGCATCTGGTTGGATTGGTAGTCACATTGCTCAAGAAGCTCAATCTCGTGGTCACGACGTGGTTGCAGTCGTAAGAGATGCAAGCCGTGTAGAAATAAACAATGTTGAGGTTCGTTCATTTGATTTACAAGATAAAGCAGCAAGCCTTGCAACCGCACTATCCGGCGTTGATGCAGTAATCACTTCGATTGGCGGACGTGCTTTGGGTAATCACGACATCGTAAAAAGCACAGCGACTAAGCTGCTTGAGACACTGCCAAGCATTGGTATCGAGCGCCTGCTTTGGGTTGGCGGTGCAGGTTCATTAGAAGTGGCGCCAAACGTACCGTTAGTGACCGTTCCTGACTTCCCAGCAGATTACAAAAACGAAGCACTAGCACAGGGTGAAGCTCTTGAAGTGTTCAAGCAATCGAACAGCGAGGTTAACTGGACGTTTGTTAGCCCTGCAGCAGAAATTTTCCCGGGCGATAAGCTATCAACCTACCGCACAGGTGGTGATCAGCTGCTCACCGACGAAGATGGCAACAGCAAAATTTCAGTCAGCGACTACGCGATTGCGATGATTGATGAGCTCGAAGCTGGCAAGTTCCCACGTCAACGTATTGGTGTCGCTTACTAGTCAATTCATATATAAAAACTAAAAAAGCCGCTTGTTCACAACAATGCGGCTTTCTCATCTTTATATTGAGCATTCCTTTAATCCAATGGCAAGTGACCCGTTTTCACTAGGATAACCGTCTCTTCTTCCACATAAGGGAAATGCTCGCTCATATGAGGGCTACGCATCCAAGTATGTTTTGGATACTCGCCATGTTCATCTTTAAAAGTGCCTGACAACACAAAGATCTCTTCACCACCAAAATGACGGTGTGGCTGAAAACGTTCGCCAACAGGCCACTTCACTAAAGCGACATGCTCGTGCTCGAATTCATGCAGTGGCATCACTTGTAAACCACCAATACCCGGAAGCCATTCCGTTTCCAAAGTATTGATACGAACTTGAGTTAAGTCTCTCGCATCAAACTGGTTGAGCTTCACCAAGATCGTGCAGCCATCTTTGCTTGATGGAGAATGCGCACTGCCCGGGGGATTACGGATATAAGTGCCCGCAGGGAAATCTCCAGTTTCATCTGAGAACACACCCTCTAATACGAATATCTCTTCGCCTTGCGGATGCGGGTGCTCAGAAAACGAAGATTCAGGATCGTACTTCACAACACTGGTCGTGTGGCCCGATTCTTTCTCTTCTCTTTCAAGCGGCTTACGCCAAATCCCTTTGGCAGGGCTTGCAATCCAGCCTAATGATTCGGTTTCAATAACCAGCTTTTTTGAAAAGTCCATGTTGAACATAATGGCGACCTTACTCTTGTTATCGTTTTAATTATTCTTATTATCTTTCTAGCTTTTATTCTACGCGAATACTCATCCAGGAGGCCATCTCGCTGCATTTTTCCTGCGCGACAGCCACCTTAACAGAAGCCTAATTAATTGCGGCCAGCTATCACACCGCCATCAACATCCCAGATTGCACCCGTTACCCAATCTGCACTGTCTGACAGTAAGAAAGAGATGCTATTGGCGATATCTTTCGGCAAACCTACGCGACCAATAGGGTGGAATGCGTTGAAGCCTTCTAGCGCTTGATCCACTTCTTCCAGCTTAATGAAAGATTCGTAAATCGGCGTTTTAACCACAGCCGGAGACACCGCATTTACACGAATGTTATGTTCAGCCAATTCCATTGCCATGTGCTGTGTTAAGGCGTGCAAGCCAGCTTTAGCCATTGAATAGGCAGAAGATGGCGTCGCTTTGATTGCTTGCTTCCCCCACATAGAACCAACGTTAACCACACTGCCGCCGCCATTCTTGATCATCAATTTACTTATCGCTTGAGTGATGAAGAAGGTTGCTTTATTAAGCTGCATGTATTGCTCGTAATCAGATTCTTGGTGCTCAATAAACGCTTTAGGGTTGAAGTAACCTGCAGCATTTACAAGGTAACCAATACCTTCATCTAACGATTCAAGGTGTTCGATAAGGCGAGACACACTCGCATCATCATAAAGGTTAGCTTGCCAACCTGAAGCGTGACCTAACGATTGCAGTTCTGACACCGCTTTATCTAACTTAGTTGGGTTATTGCCGACAACCAACACATGAATGTTTTGAGCAACTAGCTGCTTCGCTGTTTCAAAGCCCATACCACTTGTGCCACCGATTACTACTGCAATACCATTTTTAGTGAAGTTCATTTTGTTATCTCCTAAGTCATGTGAACGTGGTAATCTTAGGCCTTGAACTAACACTATGAATAGTAAGTACAAATCGGTTAGGTAGGTACTTATTGGTACATCTTTATGAAAAATCAGGAAAACTTTTTTTCAAGAAAATCAGCACCAGAGCGTTCAGCTCGCATGGTCGAAACCATCTATGGCTGTAAATGGTCGCTAACGGTTTACCAATTATTGGCAAATGGCATTAATCGCCCCGGTGAAATGGTGCGCTCAGTAGAAGGGTTATCGACCAAGGTGTTGAATGAATGTTTGAAGCGAAATGTAGAATTCGGGATTTTAGATAAGCAAATGTTCAACGAACTGCCACCAAGAGTTGAGTACCAAGTGACGCCGTTCGGCGAGAAGTTCTTGTTGATTCTAGACCAGCTGGAAAACCTACAAAACGAAATCGACGAGATGTAAGCCCAAGCCAGTCCAACTATTGCTAAAAGAAAGAGGAAGGTAGGCCGCGCCATTTAGCTGACTGGCATTCGCTCAAAGCGATCTTTTACGAAATCAATGAAGGTTCGAATTCGACTTGGTTGATAGCGGTCTCGATGGTAGATCGCTGAAAAGTCCACTTTAGGTACTATCCACTCATCAAACACTTGCAGCAGTTGCCCGTCGTTGAGTTCTTGCAAGCAATAGATGGTTGGAACACGAATAATCCCATTGCCCGACTTGGCGCCCTGTACCAACACTCGGCCATTCTTACATTGAAGTCTGCCCGTGACATGCACATCGACCGTTTTCTTAGTGTCATCCAAAGCTTGAAAGCTCCACTTACGCACCGAGCCCGTTAAGCAATCATGGTGGATGAGATCTTTAGGGTGATTTGGCTTCCCTTTGCGAGCGAAATACTCAGGGCTTGCGAGCGTTCCCATCTCTATGTCCAAAAGCTTTCTTGCGATAAAGCCCGCGTCTTCTAAGCTCCCCATACGAAAAGCGATATCAAAGGCGTCTTCAATCAAATCGACTCGGTTACTGCTGAAATCAAGGCTGATGCTGATGTCTGGGTAGAGCTGCATAAACTCATTGACCAGATCCGCGATGATCACCTCACCAAGATAACCTCCGACACAGTTTACTTTTATGTCGCCACGTACTTCTTCGACATCGTCGACAGCAGCAATCAAGGCTTGGTCTATGTTATCTAAGGATTGTTCACATCTCGCGTACAGATCTTGCCCTGCGTGCGTCAGCCTCAAGGTTCGAGTGGTACGGATAAACAGTGTCACACCCATCTGCTTTTCTAAACTACTTACTTGGCGTGATACGTGGGAGCGTGAAACATCTAACTCCTCCGCCGCTTTGGTGAAATTACCTAAACGAGCGATAAGCACGAAGGAGCGAATATCAGACAGGTTAATTTGATTGAGCATAGTCACCAGCTTACTAATGAAGTTATGAGATAGACGCCTTTATTGTTGCACCACAGCAACAGTGTTTCAAGTAAAGCGCTATATATCAACAATGCTATTTTCCTTAATATACTTCCATCGCAACGAAGCAAGGCAACAAGCACTTGATTCGAATGCACTTAAACAACACGTCGTAGCCAACCGACGCAATTAAAGTACAGAGGAAATAAAATGAAAAAACTAATCGTAATTACAGGTGCAAGCTCTGGTATTGGTGAAGCAATCGCTCGTCGTCTAAGCGATGAAGGTCACCCTCTGCTACTTTTAGCTCGTCGTGTTGACCGCCTTGAAGCGCTGAACCTACCAAACTCACTGTCAGTAAAAGTAGACATAACAGACAAAGCGTCTTTTGATGCAGCAATCGCACAAGGTGAAGCGAAATTTGGCCCTGTAGACGCGCTTATCAACAACGCTGGTGCAATGCTTCTTGGTCAAATCGATACTCAAGACGCTCAAGAGTGGAAGACAATGTTCGACGTGAACGTGATTGGCCTTCTAAACGGCATGCAATCTGTACTTGCTCCTATGATGGAACGCAATACAGGTACTATCATCAACATCAGCTCAATCGCGGGTAAGAAAACATTCCCAAGCCACGCTGCTTACTGTGGTACTAAATTCGCGGTACACGCTATTTCTGAGAACGTTCGTGAAGAAGTTGCTGCTTCAAATGTTCGTGTTACCACTATCGCACCGGGTGCTGTAGAGACTGAACTTCTGTCTCACACTACATCTCAAGAAATCAAAGACGGTTACGATTCTTGGAAAGAAGACATGGGCGGCGTACTGGCTGCTGACGATATTGCTCGCGCGGTATCGTACGCTTACCAACAACCACAGAATGTATGTATCCGTGAGATTGCTCTAGCACCAACTAAGCAACAACCGTAAGTTTCAGTGATTAACTTACGTAACGTCTTTGTTTAATTGACGTATAGAGAAAGGGACTTTTACTATACATAGTAAAGGTCCCTTTTTTCTTTTGTCCGAACTCGATAAACACTAGGTTTGTTTTGCGACCTCTCGACCACGCCATTGAATCACAATCAGTGCGACAATAATTACAATCCCCAAAGGTCCTAGCCCGAATGGATTGAGTAGCAATAGTGGAATGGCAAGTAATGCTGCTAAGCGCTCAACCATGCTCAGTGAACGAATCAAATACCCTTCAATTGCGATCGCTATCGCGACAATAATAGTCAGCGTCTGGACGATTGACAAAAGCAACGCTGGCATTCCGTCGTCAGGATTCACAAGGCTTGTGTATGCCATCATAATTGGGATGATGAACAGACCACCCGCCAACTTGAACGCTTCTACCGAAGATTTCATTGGGTTAGCATTCGCTACACCAGCCCCAGCAAAAGCAGCCAAGGCTATAGGTGGCGTTACGTTCGAGGTTTGAGACAGCCAAAATACGATAAGGTGAGCAGTTAACAATGGTAAGCCAAAATCGCTTAGCATTGGTACAGCCATAACCGCCAACACAATATACGCCGCTGTTACAGGTAAGCCCATACCCAAAATTAAAGCCACTAAACTGATTAAGCCCAATGCAATAAGCATGTAGCCACCAGAGAAGTCCATCACAAACTGAGTAAACTGCAAACCGATTCCTGTTTGCCCTACCACACCAACAATAATGCCCGCCGCACCACACGCTGCAGAAATCGGCAACGCCATCAGTGCACCATTTTTCATCCCTTCAATGAATTTCTTCAATCCGATTCGACTGTGTTTACGCAGCGCCGCGGTTAGTAGAATTGCACTGCAACCCGCAACACCAACTAGCAACGGTGAGTAAGCCATCATTAAGAGTGCCGTTATCAAGATCAACGGAATCAGGCGGTGAGCGCCATCTTTCATCACCGAAATCACGGCTTCTGTTCTGCTTACAGCTTTGAGGTTCAACTTGCACGCCATTAGATGAACGTAAAGCAAAGTACAGAAAAAGTATAAAATAGCAGGAGCAATCGATGCGATCATGATTTCGCTGTAAGGCACACCAGTAAACTGCGCCATCACGAACGCACCAGCCCCCATAATTGGTGGCATAATTTGCCCACCCGTAGAGGCGGCAGCTTCAATACCTGCGGCTTGCTCTGGTTTATAACCGAGCTTCTTCATCATAGGGATCGTAATTGAGCCTGTGGTCACCGTATTCGCTATCGCAGAACCAGAAATAGAACCCAAACCTGCCGATGCCAATACCGCGGCTTTCGCAGGGCCGCCACGGTATTTACCGGCGATTGAGAATGCGAGATCAATAAAGAATTTACCGGCTCCGGTCACCTCTAGAAATGCACCAAACAACACAAAGATGAATACCGTTGTCGCGGCGATCCCTAACGCAGAACCAAATACACCATTAGCGGAGTAAATCTGGAACTGAATCAGCTCTTGTAGCGTGTAAGCCTTAATAGAAAAACCACTTGGCAGCATGTCACCGAACGCGCTATACGCAAGGAACAACACTGCGATTAACACCATCACCCAACCAACAGTACGTCGGCATCCTTCTAGCAGCAGTACCAACAAAGCACTACCAGCAAACATGTCAGCAAATTGAAGGCCATAAAACAGATGATTGATGTCGTTATAATCGAATATCCATAAACGGTAGCCAGCAAACACCACCACGGCACACAAGATCACATCGATCAGCTTGCCCACAATAAAGAGCTTGTTCTTTCGGTTAGAGATCAATGGAAAGTGAAGGAAGATCAATACCAATACCCAACACAAGTGGATGGGTCTAAAATAGGTTGCCGAGATCGTTGAACTCACGCCTTGCCATATCTGAAAAGCCGACAGTGCTACTGCAACAACTAAAGTCAAATAGCCCATTGTTTTCACGAGTTTTTCATAGGGTAATAGTTGGGGTGACGCATTTTGATTATCAGGGGTAATATCCATATTAATGCCTGCTGGATAAGAACGAATTGATAAAAAGGGCAAGTGAGATTTCACTTGCCCTGAGGTAGAGATGTTACTTGCTTACCGAATCTAGGTACTTCTGAGCACCAGCATGAATCGGTACGCCTTGCAGTCGAGAAGCATTCTCTGGTGTGGTCATTTCAGCCATTTTCACGACTTTACGAATATCACCGATGTTCTCAAAAGCGGCTTTAGTCAGATTGTAAGCCATGTCATCACTCATGTTGGCATTAACCACCAATACGTTCCACACACTAAGTGTCGATACTGGATCAACCTTATTGTAAACACCTGCTGGAATGTCGTAAGCACTGTAGGCTGGATATTGTCTCATGAAGTTAGCACTCTCTTCTTCAGAGATAGAAATCACCTTAACGTCGTGAGTTAACGCAATCTGTGTTACCGCGCCAACACCTTGACCACCAACAATGAAACCCACATCGATTTGACCATTCGCCAAAGCATTAGTGGTTTCTGAGTAATTAAGGTAAACCGCATCAATATCTTTTTTCACATCAATACCCATCGACTCAAGTAGTGCTGCAGATGTTACTGCCGTACCACTAGCAGGGGCCCCAAGGGAAACACGTTTACCTTTGAGTTGCGATAATGAATCAATACCAGAGTTTTTAAGAGTGATGGTATGAACTAGATTTGGATATAGAGCAAACAGCGTTTTCACTGGCATTTTCTTAGGAAATTTACCTTCGCCATTGTAGGCATCCAGAACCACGTTACCCATTGCAATCCCGGCGATCATATCGCCACGTACAACCTTGATGGTGTTCTCGACTGACGCTGCTGTCACTTCTGCTTTTGCATTCACATCCGGTACGTTTTCAGACCAGACTTTAGCTAATGCGCCACCAAATGGGTAATAGATACCACTTTGACCGCCTGTACCGATTGAATAGTTTTCTGCACTTGCCATCGT
This sequence comes from Vibrio sp. 10N.237.312.B06, assembly GCF_041464685.1. Classification (NCBI taxonomy): domain Bacteria; kingdom Pseudomonadati; phylum Pseudomonadota; class Gammaproteobacteria; order Vibrionales; family Vibrionaceae; genus Vibrio; species Vibrio sp. 10N.237.312.B06. The sequence goes on along the minus strand of NZ_JBFSPI010000037.1, from coordinate 15,373 downwards.
AGGCAGAATCGCGAGTAAAGCTACTAATAAGTTACGTTTAAGCACAATCATCTCCTTGATTATTAACCGTAATTAGATATACACCTAACTACAGGCTTTATTTTTTGTTCGTTTTTTGAGCCGTTCAAACATTACATGCGATCGAATATTGTGCAATTAAATACTATGCAATTGTGAAGCAAGTGTTAAATTGATCACTTATCAATAAAAAAGCGCCCAAGCTGGCTGGAGCTTGAGCGCTTTTAACAAACTAAAGATGTTGATTAGAAGTTGTAACCACCACCGATCATGAATACCCATGGATCAATATCAACGTCTGTTGAGTACTGTTTCCCACCAGCCTTGTACTTGGCTGTAGTATCGATGTCTGCGTACCAGACGGATGCGTTTAAAAACCAGTCGTCGTTGATCATGTAATCCATACCAACATTCGCAGCCAGTCCCCACGAATCATCAAGGGACAAATCACTTAAACCAGCATCTTTAGCCGCACCATTAAGCTCTTCGTCAAAGAATACGGTGTAGTTAATACCAGCACCTACGTAAGGACGGAACTTGCTGTTTGCTTCGCCGAAGTAGTACTGAACCATCAACGTTGGTGGTAAGTGTTTTGTCTCGGCGATATCACCTAAACCACCATGGTTTGTAGAAATTGTATGGGAGAACGGCGTCGCTGCAAGAATCTCGAGACTGATGTTGTCTGTAAACATGTAGCCAAATGTCAATCCAAGTTGGGTGTTTGAATCCACACCAAATTTTGAACCCGATGTCTCCAAAACATCTCCACTGCTATCGTTAGGAGACACTATTGCGGCACCAGCACGGATGATGAAATCACCTTCTTTATGAGCAAAAGCACTAGTTGACATAAGAGCCGCAACAACCGCAATACCACATACTGTTTTTTTCATTATAATTTCCTTTTGAGGGCTTAATCGTTATTGGTGAATGAGTAATCATTTCTTATTTTGCGTGCAAGGTAGCATATAATAACCCTACTTTATTGATGGAAATCAATTTGTGAAAACTTGTGAGAATTTATGTAAATTTGCATCGACTTGATCACTTTATTGCTTCATTTTATTGACAGTTCTGTAATGCAACTTTATCGTGCGTCATTTTGTTAATTTAACCCCTTCACCTTGCCCGGATCTGTTTGGATCAAAATAGAGCAAGCCAACACCTCGTACGCATCAACTTAGTGCAATCTCGCAGAATTCATTCTCATCTCGTTTAATATTCAATGGGTTACATTTGGCTCAGCGCTTGCAAGTCTATGTTCATAATCATAAATACATTGAGGTTCTGACCATGCAAGACACTCTTACAATCGTTCTGGCCGGCGGTGTTGGCTCTCGGCTTTCTCCCCTTACCGATAACCGTGCAAAACCTGCGGTACCTTTTGGCGGTAAATATCGAATCATCGATTTCACGCTCGCGAACTGCTTACACTCTGGGCTGCGCCAAATTTTGGTTCTGACTCAGTACAAGTCTCACTCTTTACAAAAACATTTAAGAGATGGTTGGTCGGTGCTTAACCCCGAGCTCGGCGAATACATCACCAATGTCCCCCCACAAATGCGTACAGGTGATAGTTGGTATAGCGGTACTGCCGATGCGATTTATCAAAACTTGTATCTGCTTTCTCGTAGCGAAGCTAAGCATGTAGTGGTGTTATCAGGCGACCATATCTATCGCATGGATTACGCGCCAATGCTCAAGCAACATAAAAAGAACGAGGCCGATCTAACCGTAGCGTGCATGGAGGTTTCGATTGATGAAGCCAAAGAATTTGGTGTGATGGAGATAGATGAATCTCTAGAGATCAATAACTTTACCGAAAAGCCACATTACCCTGCATGTGTCCCCGGTAGGCCGACTCGAAGCATGGCTTCAATGGGTATTTACGTCTTTGATAAAGAGGTGTTAACACAAGCGCTACTGGCGGATGCCGAAGATCCGAATTCAAGCCATGATTTCGGTAAAGACATTATTCCTAAATTGGTCGGCAACAACAGTGTTTACGCGTATAAGTTTGGCGACGAAGAAGGCCGAGTGACCCAAGATGCGTACTGGAGAGATGTGGGTACCATCGACTCTTACTACCAGTCTAATATGGATCTGTTAAAGCCAGCCTCACCTATCGATTTATACCAACCAGATTGGGCGATTCGCACCTACGAGCCGCAACTGCCACCTGCACGCACCATTGCTTCTGTAGAAGGAAACCAAGGAATATTCATCAACTCGATGATAGCGAATGGCGTAGTGATCGAAGGTGGCTCTGCGCAAAATTCTATATTCTTCCCGAAAGTGAAAGTCAGTAATGCTGCGGTTGTGATTGATAGTATTCTGTTTGAAGATGTTGAGATTGGGAAAAATTGCCATATTCAAGACTGCATCATAGATAAGAACGTCAAAGTGCCAGATGGCACCCAAATCGGTATTGATAACCTTGCCGACGCTAAACGCTTTCACATATCGAAACAAGGCGTCATTGTGGTGCCTTCTTCTTACCAATTTGAAGAATAGCTATAGCTAAAACCAGATGGCGCTATAAAGGCAACCAAGAGTTGCCTTATTCAATAGTCGCATTCACGGAGCTTTGCTTTTTTATATAAACCACACTTTTTATATCAACTGCAGTGATTTAAAAAGAAAGCATTATCGGCATCAAACTAGCAATGATTTATAAAACTTAAACTAGAATAAGTATTTGAGCTGACGTTTGGTTAAGGCGATAAAACCTAGGCTGGCAAGGTAGATTAGAGGAATGCTTCGCGAGTGAGGTCTTTTTGAACATGTATTGAAAACACGAAACATAATATGCGATCAGTTCTTCGGACTTTCAAGGGAGTAAAGGGAGATTATTTGATAACACTGAAGTGAATCACACATGTGCTATTTCGCAGTTGGTTAAACTAACCGATGTTTGCTACGTTTAAATGACACAGTCATTGGAAAGGTATGATTTATGAAAATAAATGTTCAAACACATCATGTATCAATTAACGACGAGTCACGCAAAGACATCGAAGGTAAATTCGAGAAGATATCTAACCATTTCCCATCACTGATCAGCTGCGACATCATCATCACAAAAGAACATGGTCAACACCAGGTTGAAGTGTTCACCAACTACGAAGGTGTACGTGTAAACGCAAAAGCTACAGATGACGTTATGTATCCAGCTATCGCTTCAGCACTCAAGAAACTTGAAGCAGGCCTAAGTAACCGTAAGGGACAATTGAAATCAGACTTACACGAGAAACCAACGAGCACGAAGCCAGAAATTGCTTCAGACATCATCCAAGAGATGAAACTGGTATAACTCGACTAATAGTTAAAGCGCACTGACGAATAGAAGCGCACAAGAATTCCAAAGCCAGCATGCGTTGCTGGCTTTTTCGATCTACACCTCAATCAATTTATCAATCAACCTATTAATCACCTTAATTTTGTATCGCGACTGTCTAACACGCGTTCGCTTCCAACCTTAAAACACAGCCCAATCCTAGATCTTTTTGACCAACTTATGTCACTGACTGCTATAACAATCACTAGTAGTATTTGATACAGTTATAAGCAAGGATTTAAACAAGAAAGGAATGTTTATTATGAAAAAAATTGCATTGATTCTATTTCTCGCGACTCAACTTATGGCCTGTACAGAAGTGGGCAGTGAAGCTTGGTGTACTGATATGAAAGAGAAACCGAAAGGCGACTGGACTGCCAATGAAGCCGGTGACTTTGCTAAGCATTGTGTTTTCTAAACACAGCTCAGCATTAATTAGCAACACTGAGTGTAGACGTTTAACGACGAACTGCTCACTCTAAGCAACACAATCAGTGGAATAGTGAGTTTTTAGATGGAACACCAACTAGGCAATAACTGGAAGCACATCGAATGGGTATTAACCGACGTCGATGACACGCTCACTTGGCAAGGCTCACTCCCTCCTGAAACCTTGATTGCGTTACAAAAGCTAAGAGACAATGGAATCAAAGTGGTCGCGGTGACTGGCGCTTGTGCGGGTTGGTGTGATCATATTGCACAACTATGGCCTGTCGATGCTGTGCTTGGAGAGAACGGCGCCTTCTTATTAGAGAAACAAGATGGTGCATTACAGCTTTCATCGGAAACACCACTAGAGCAAGTGCGCCAGAGCCAAACCAAGCTAAAACAACAAGTTGAAGCGATCTTGGCGAGTTACCCAGATCTATCCCTAACTCTGGACCAATCTTACCGCTTGTGTGAGGTCGCGATTGATATCGGCCAAAACCGTGAACCTGTTGACCCTGAAACTGTTCAAGCGGTACTCGAAAGAATACACGCTTTAGGCGCACATGCGACGGCAAGTTCGATTCATATCAATGCTTGGTATGGCGAGCACTCAAAGAAAAACGCAGTACATCGTTTTCTGGCTAATAAAGGCCTATCGCTTGAACAAATCCACAAGCAAGCGTGTTATGTCGGCGATTCAATGAATGATCAACAGATGTTCGAATCACTACAGCTCACCGTTGGCGTGGCTAACATTCAGCATTATTGGGATAAATTAGATCATCATCCAAGCAAGGTGATGTCACAACCGGGTGGCTATGGGTTTGCAGAATTTGTGGATGCACTTCTGAGGCTTAAAATTGAGACAGCGAAAAGCTAACCATCCCTGTCTAAACAAGCTTTCTGCCCATTCAAACAACATAAAAAAACGACCGCTAGGTAGACCGAAGTACCTAGGGTCGTGTGAGCTTCAAAATGCTAGATAAGCTCTTAACTTTGACACATCACACAAAACACGCTGCATTGCACCATATGTTTATATGAGTTTATTACGGATATGGATCACCACCGCTTCTGCAACGATAACCACTGCGAAGATACTCACCAACACCATTGATACTTTTTGCCACTCAAAAAGGTTTTGCGCATCGTTGAGCACCACGCCAATACCACCAGCGCCCACTAACCCCAATACCGCAGATTCACGCACATTGATGTCCCAACGGAACAACACGATGGAATAGAACGCAGGCATTACTTGTGGCCAATAACCTTTAAGTAAAACGCTCATCCAAGAAGCGCCTGTCGCGCGTAAAGCTTCAATAGGCCCCATGTTCACTTCAGCAATTGCTTCCGCTAACAGCTTCCCTACAAAGCCGATACTACGAATGGCAATTGCCATAATGCCTGCGAGAACACCGGGGCCAAACAGTGCGATGAACAGCAATGCCCAAACCAATGAGTTCACAGAACGTGAAGACACGAGAAAGAATTGAGCAATCCAATTCAAAGCTTTATTCGGAGTGATATTTGGCGCGTTCATCAGCGCCAAAGGGATAGCAAATACCAAGGTAAACAAGGTACCTAACGTCGCGATGTGCAGTGTCTCAATCATCGCTGCGTGAATCGACTCAGGATAGAACGCGTAATCCATTGGCACCATACGCTCGAACATGTCGGCAAACTGGGCTGGCGCGTCGTATAGGAACTCAGGAATTACTTCAACGGTTTGCCAAGACCAAACAATCGCACACACTAAGCTAAGGTAAACGGCAAATCGAGCCACGCGTTCGTTTGGTGTAAAGCGCTGCCACTCTTTATCGATAGATGCAGTTGTCATTAGAAGATTCTCCTAACAATGTTGGAAAGAAATTCACCCACAAGAATCAATGCGATAATGGTGATCAAAATAGCGGCGACAAAGTCGTAATCAAAACGTTGGAATGCTGAGAAAAGCGTACCGCCAAGACCACCCGCACCCACAATGCCAACCATGGTTGAGTTACGTAAGTTTGAGTCCAATTGGTAGCTAGCAAAGCCAATGAAACGAGTAAATACCTGTGGCATAACCGCGTACAGAATGACGCTGACAAAGCTCGCCCCCGTTGCTTTAATCGCTTCAACCGGTTTAAAAGAGATCTCTTCAATCGCTTCAGCAAACAACTTGGCGATGAAACCAATGGATGCGAATACCAAGGTCAGGATTCCAGCAAGGGCACCGAAGCCCACCGCTTTCACAAATAGGATTGCGATGATCACTGGGTGGAATGAACGACACAGTGCGATGAAGCCACGAATCGGTGTCGATACAATCGAAGGCATCATGTTTCTTGCAGCAAGTAAGCCAAGAAACAGTGAGATGACGATGCCGAAGAAACTCGAAATGATCGCTATCTGCAAGCTCTCCGCTAAGCCACTTAGCAGTAGATTAGTACGCGAGAAATCTGGCGGGAACATTCTTGATAGTAACCGCTCACTTTCACCAAAACCGATGACCAAACGATCAAAGGTCAGTCCTAACGTCGCAAAGCTGTAAAACAGGTAGCCAATGATTGCAGCGATAATTGCACGGTTAGTCCATGAGGTTTTGAACGGATTTTCATGCTTCGCTGGCGATGTGCTTGATGAAACGCTTGGCGACGAGCTTGGATTTAATCCAGCCATGACTCACCCCCATAAATAACTTTTAGGTCTTCTTCTGAAATACCTTCAGGGCTGCCATCGTAATGCACCTTGCCATTACACATACCAATGATGCGCTTGGCATAACGCTTGGCTAAGTTCACATCGTGGATATTCACCAACACTGGGATGTTTTTCTGTTCTGCGAAGGTCTCCATCAACTCCATGATCTCAACCGCGGTTTTCGGGTCGAGTGATGATGTTGGTTCATCCGCCAATAAGATATATGGGTCTTGCATGACTGCGCGAGCGATACCAACACGCTGTCTTTGCCCGCCTGACAAACTGTCGGCACGTTGGTTTGCAAAGTCTTGTAGGCCAACAAATTCAAGTAACTCGAACGCTTTTGCTAGGTCTTGCGCAGAGTAGTTACGACGCCATGCATTCCAAGCGGTCATGTAACCCAAACGGCCACTCAACACGTTCTCGATAACCGTTAAACGTTCCACGAGGTTATATTCTTGAAACACCATGCCGATATGTCGACGCTGTTTGCGTAGCGCTTGGCCTTTTAGTTGAGTCAGGTCTGCGCCATCAAATATGATCTCACCTTGGCTTGGATCGTTGAGTCGGTTGATACAGCGCAGAAGCGTACTTTTACCGGTACCAGATGGACCAATGATCGCGATGATACCTGGCTCATCGATATCAATATTAATGCCTTTAAGGATTGGCTTGCCTGCCACGTATTCGTGGAAAAGGTTGTTTATCTTTATTCCTTCATAGCTTGCTACGGCCATACTGCATTTCCTTGTGCGAATTTTCGAATGATCTATGCCCTACCCGCGAGGGCATAGATATTTAGTTGAAGTAGGTTTTTTTAAAGGGCTAAGTCTTTCTAAAACTTATCCTTCCAACAGAGCTAAGAACTAGCCGTTGTTTGCTTGTTTTGCTAGCTCAGCGGCTTTTTTCTTTGCGCGTTTAGCCGCATCTTTTTCAGCCAATTTCTTCAAGCCAGTTTTGGTGTAAGCCGTACCTGTCGCATGAGCGATATCACGAATTACATCCCACTCTTCTTTGTAGCTGATTGGAGAGAAACGGTCGGCACCTTTAAACGATGCGCTCATTTCTGGTGTAAAGCGGTAGCTAAAGAAAGCCTCGTTGATCTTCTCAACTAGCTCTGGTTTTAGGTTGTAAGCATAGCCAAACGCAGACGTTGGGAAGCGTGGGCTACGGTAGATGATCTTCAGTTCAGAATCGTCAACACGACCTGCTGCGACCATACGATCGTACACGTCCGATGCCACAGGTGCCGCATCATAGTCTCCGTTGAAGACACCTAGAATCGATTGGTCATGCTTACCTGAGTAAAGCACTTTGTAATCTTCATCTGGCACTAGGCCTTTCGCTGGGAATAACGCACGTGGAGCTAGGTTGCCAGAGTTGGAAGATGCAGAAGTGTGTGCAACCTTTTTGCCTTTCAGATCAGACATTTTGTTAATGCCGCTGTCTTTACGCACAATCGTGATTAGGTTGTAGCCTTGGAAGCCAGACTCATCGCCTTTCACCGCAATTGGAACGTAACCTGCTAAGTTAACTGCGTAGCCTGTTGGGCCCGTAGAGAAACCTGCAACATGCAGTCGACCAGAACGCATCGCTTCCACTTGTGCAGAGTTTGAGTGCACCGTGTAGTAAATCACCCGCTTACCCGTGATTTTACTTAGGTGAGCTTGGAAATCCGCAAACGCATCTTTGTACAACGCAGGGTCTTCTACTGGCGTATAAGTAAACACAAGCGTACTTGGGTCGTTCCACTCATCTGGGTTCTTTGGTGAATCGGCCACCAAATCTTGGTTTTCATCACAGTATCGATCGTCTAACACACCACGGCTAGAGCAGTCGCTTGCCATAGCCATTGAAGGAAGTAGTAATGAGCTAGCGATTAACAGTCCTTTAACACTGATTTTCATATTCAAACCTTACTTTTACTTATTGTTGAAAGTCACCTTCACTATTGCAGCCTTTGTGCCACCTTTTAATTTATTTGATTTCAATCACTTAAAGAAAAATCTAAATTGGCAAATTACTTTTGTGTCATTACTGTCCAAGCAAGAAGTGTCTATTTGGGTCATTTATGTCCCGTCAATTTCAGTGGTAAAAAAAGAGCCCGAAGGCTCTTTGGTTCACTGCTTTTTCTCTTATTATTCTTTGGCTAAGCGCTCTCTATACAAACGCTATAATTAGCAGGCGTAACAGCGCTCTCAGAATCGCCTATGCGTCGCTGTCCATGCAGTTAGCGTAATAAGTTACCGTTGCAGGCCAATCGCTGAATACGCCCATCACACCAACATCTTGTGCCAACACATCAAGCATTTTCATCATATCGCCATCATTGTTGATGCCATCTTTCACGCTCTTGTAATACCAACCACCGCCTTGCGCTAGCGGGCCAGAACGTTCCAGTGTCCATGCGATAATGTCGAGGTCTGCATCCTTAGCCATTTTCGCGTAGTTAGACGCCACTAATTCGTTGTTCTTATCAAGTTCAACCAAAGCAAACAGAGGTGGTGCGATGATATTCACGCCCGCATCGTGTAGCTCCTTCATGTTTTCAACAGACGCGACAAAGTCCGCTTGCTCATAGACACGATCGTCAAGGTAAACGGCTTGCTTACCGAACTTAGGTGTCTCATTGACCCAATACTTAACATCATCCAAGTTGAATGACTGTAGGTAAGTCTCTGAAGGCTCAAAGCCCGCCTCTTTCAGTTCATCCACCAACTTCTGCGCATACATCTCTTGGCTAAAGCCATTGAAAGGCATTTCAACCGCCGCCGATTTCAGCTCAGGAGTCACCTTCACGCCGTGCTCTTTAAACAATGCCGCACTTTCGGCGTGTGTCATCAGTGTCCCATTTTGGCTGTAAAGGTCAGTTCTCCAACCAGGTGTGCCATTCATGTACTCTTCGACAGTGGTTGCTTTTGGATTCGCACCATCCATTTTCCCTTTCAGGGTCTTAAACTCAGCCAGCGTGAAATCAGAGGTACGACACTCAACCTGTGCATCTTCGCCTGTCGCTGGGTTAGCTGGCGTGAACGGTGTTGAACACTTCTTAGCAAGATCGGGATGTGCCAAAACATCGGTTGTGGTGTGCAGATCACTTTGCGAGTGACGACATACCAACGCCTTATCTTTAGTAAAAGTCACATCGCACTCCACTACACCCGCGCCCATTTGAATCGCTGCTAAGTAGGATTCCTTGGTGTGTTCAGGAAACTGCATCGCAGCTCCGCGATGTCCAATAGAAAAATCACTACGATGAAAAGGTCCTTCACTGCAACTCAACAGCTTGGTTTTCAAAGGGCTCTCATCCATATTGTTCACTAAAAAGAGGGGACGAGGACCTAAGTCGGCTGATTCTGCTGCGGCCCATGCCGTCATCGAGCTCACACCTAGTATCAGCGCAATCGAACCTTTCAGTATTTGCTTCATGTTTGTATCTCCTTGCAACAAGCAATTATTTTTCTAACTTCCTTTATTCGATCATTCGGTGTTGGATAGCTGTCATATATAGATAGCTGTCATATATATTTTGACTCAGCACCGAATAACCTCATGTGAACGTATGCCACAATGTAGTGATTGCACGCATTGTGCCAAATGTTAAAGCCCTTTTATTACAATCACTTGAAACGGTTAACCATTCGACTAAAAGTAAAATGGGTCATTGTTGTCTTGTGCTTTTATTAAGCGAATGAATGAACCAGCTAGGCCTTGAAGCTCTCTTTGTCCAATTGGTGTTTCTTCATTTTTCGATAAAGCGTTTTGCGTGGCAGGTTCAGCTTGCTTGAGACCTCATTGATGTTGCCTGCGCTTTCTATTAGCGCTTCCGTCAATACATTCCTTTCGTACTGTTCCATCTGTTTTTCAAAGGCGAAATCTTCTCCGGACGCTTCACAAATTGGTGATTGAAGATCAAAGCCATCACCGACGATACCTAACACAAATCGGTCGGCGACATTGCGCAGTTCGCGCACGTTACCTGGCCATTCGTGTCGACATAATTGCTGAATTTGCTCAGGATAAATCGTTGATGGACGCGTCTTATATTTATGACTCGCTTGAATCACAAAATGGCGGAATAACACCTGAATGTCTTCTTTGCGTTGACGCAATGCGGGAAGGTTTAAGCTAGCAATATTAAGACGATAGAAGAGATCGGCTCTGAACTCCCCCTTTTCACTCAAGCTCGCAAGATCGGCTTTGCTGGCGGCTACCACCACAATATCGACCGGGATTAACTCGTTACCACCAACGCGTTCAATCATTCTTTCTTGAATGACGCGCAACAGTTTAATTTGCACCGCAATTGGCATGCTTTCGATTTCATCAAGGAACAGAGTTCCGCCATTGGCTTGTTCTATTTTGCCAATGCGTTTCTTGTTGGCACTGGTAAACGAACCCGCTTCATGGCCAAACAACTCACTTTCGATAATGCTTTCTGTCATGCCGCCACAGTTGATCGCGACAAAGGGCTTCGCCTTACGACGGCTAAATTGATGCAACGCGCGAGCAATCACCTCTTTGCCCGTTCCTGTTTCGCCGTTGATGATGGTATCAACACCGGTATGAGACAGTGCGAGCACTTGCTTACGTATCGTATCCATAGCTTTGGATTGGCCAATAACCACCGTTTCAATCGGTAAACCCTCTTGCCCATCGCCATCCGTGGTTGATGGGCAACTGTGCTGACACTGGGCAATCGCCAAATCAAGCTTCTCCACCAGCTCACTCGAATTAAGCGGTTTTTCTAGGAAGTCAAAAGCGCCCAACTTCATCGCTTCGATCGCCATTGGGATATCGCCATGACCACTCATCAATAAAACGGGCACATTTGGGGCACGGTGTTGGATTGAGCTCAACAACGTCAAACCGTCCACTTTCGGTATGCGCACGTCACACAGTACAACCGACGGGCTGTTTGCTTTGAGCGATTTAAGGCCAAGGTTAGGGTCGGTAAAGGTCGTGACGCTAAAACCTTCTAGCTCCAACATTTCACTCACGGCTTCAACGACATCGATTTCATCATCGATAAGAACTATGTGTTTTTCTGCAGTCATGAGGCTATGCCTTTTGGTAGAGTGACGATAAAAGTAGTGCCTTGGTGTTCAACTGATTCCACGTGAATCGAGCCGCCAAAGTCTTTTATGATGTTGTATGCGATAGACAAACCGAGTCCAAGCCCCTTGCCTGTTGTCTTGCGGGTATAAAATGGATCAAACAGGTGCGGAATGTCCTCTTCAGGTATCCCTAACCCGTTGTCCATCACCAAAATCTGAATGGTATTCGAATGCTCTTGAGTAGAGATGCTGAGCTCTGGTTGCTCTCTGTGTTCAATCGCATCCAGAGCATTGCTGATCAAATTCACCAGTACCTGTTCTAAGCGAATGTTGTTAGCTCGAACCATCTGGCTGCTTTGGGGCGAATACTGAATCGACACAGCGCTCTGTCGGGTTTCAAACAGGTCAATCGCATCACCAATCACCTTATTCAATTCAACGTTATCAATTTTGCCATCACTCTTACGTGAGAAGGCCTTTAGGTGACGAGTAATCGCAGCCACTTTGTCTAACAAAATCTCGATCTTTTTTAGGTTCTCTTCTGCCCTGTCAGGCCTTTGCTTGCCTAACCATAATTGAGCACTTCGAACGTGACTGTTTACTGCGGTCAGAGGTTGATTGATCTCGTGCGTGATCCCAACACTGAGCTGCCCCAATGCAGCCAGTTTTCCTGCTTGGATCAACTCATCTTGAGTCACTCGTAGTTTAGCTTCGGCTAAGGTACGTTCTTCTACCTCCGCCTCTAATTTACGATTGGTTTGCTTAACAACTTTAGCCGTGGTCTGGAATACCTTTAGGTACTTAGCCATTTGTGTTACTTCGTCTTTGCCACGAATGGAAACCTCGGTATCTAAATGGCCGGTAGAAATCGCGAACATGTTGTCTTTGAGCTGTAAAAGCCTTTCTAAAATACTCTTACGCACGTAGAACCACGAAATGGCAGCGGCAGCCAACACGCTAAACAGAGAAAGAAAAAGAGAGAGTTGTTGGTTCGATTGTAAAGACAGCTGCGCCTGCTGAATCGATTGGTCAATATTGCTATTCACCTTGCTGGTGTTGCTTTCGATCTGCACGGTTAACTGATTCAAATGTTCACGGCTGTTTTGCAGGAAATATTGCTCTTGGTAAAGATGATCGAGCGCTTTGTTTTTCATCCCATATAAGCTGCTATCACTGGAGGCGAGGTTATAGATCACTGTGAGTTGATGATCTAATTCAGGAAAATCATGTCTTAAATCACCACTGACCCAAAGTTTCCACCACTCTTCCCCTACCTGCTCTAAACGGTAGCTGGTGTAATCGAGCTCATTAAAACTTGAGTCGTTATACAGCTTCTCGACCAAGCCTAATTGGTAATAAAGCAGAGATTTCAACTGAGTATATTGGATTTGATCTTTGGCTGACTCAGGCAAGCTATCGAGTGAATCACTGGCCTCTTGCAACAGAGGATAAAAGCCCTCAAGCAAATTACGAAGTTCTTGATTGAGTTGTTCTGACTCAATCTCACTTTGATACAACAAACTAAGACTGTTATTAACTTGGGCAATAAGATCTTTAAAATAGGCGTGATAATCAGGAAATTGAACCATAACGCTATTCATCACTGAAATGGCCTCTTCAATTTTAAGCATCGCCTGCTTACGTTCTATATTCGATTCAGCGTCACTGAGCTGAGATGAGGTCGTGATAATCACACGCACCATATCATTGAGGCGTGCAGCGTTATCTAAGGCGGGGATTTCACTTTCTTTTAATTCGACAAGGCGTTGGTTTAAATCGTCAAAGGTGAAGCTCGATACAACTGACAGAAAGATGGTGGTCATCGATAACATAGCCAATGCCAACACCAAACGCAGCTCGATGCCCTTCCAACCAAACCACTTACGACGCGGGATTTTGATCGAAAACGGGCGTTCAAAACTGTCTTTATTTTCTATCACCTCGGAGACATGACTACTCACTCGCCCCACCTTCTTCTCATCATAAAACCAAAAAAATCCGTTAATGATTCAATCAGTTAGGTGGTTTACCTATTTAATCTTACCTCTAATAGCTTTAGTGAAACTATGAAACGAAGAGTAATCATTAACATTTAACATTTAACATTTAACATTTAACATTTAACATTTAACATTTAACATAAGATATCATAACAATTATTATATAAAGCTTGAGCTGTCTGTTTTGCGATAATAGAAAGTGACCTCACCGACAGAAACGTGATTACTTTATCAATCCCTGTCGGAGGACATTTTAGTTTGAGCACTTCCAATAACGTCTGATCATTTATCATAGAGATTGATCGTATTGGGCTCATCATTTGCAAAACGGTCTTGAATCTAAACTTTCAGACAAATTAGCAATAATGGAAAATCATTGAGTCTCGCAGTGTATGACACTACCTATGTCGAAATAGGATGGATGTATCGATCGCAAGACAATTTTGGGTGGCAAATATGCCAAGGCCTTGCACAAAGGTACTTACGAGAAACTCTCTGAAGCTTACAGCTATTTACTCTTAGAATGGCTACCAGACAGTGGGTTTGAACTGCGAGACCAACCATGCTTTGAGGTGTACCTGAATCGAGACCCAAGACGAACTAAACCTGAGAATTTGAAAACCGAAATCTATATTCCGATCAAGTAACTGAGAGAGCTTCCCTTGAGTCAGTCAATCACGGCTGGCTCATTTTTGCCCCAAGACGTGTTTAGAATACAAAAACCATCATAAGATTAATTTGTGCAACAAGCTGTTGCACAAACTTTAATACCTAATTTTGCAAGAGTATCTCTTGCAAACATGCAAATGGTAAAAATAGGAGCTAATACTCACTCCGTCATTTAAAACCCAACTCTTAACTGAGGATAATTATCCACAAGGTAAGAATCGTTCAAGTAGTAGTATCGCCAAAATATAGAGAATGGATGTTTTACATTAAGCATTGCTTCGAAAGTTTCTTCTGCTTCTTGCTTTGCTGTACGTCCTGAACTCTTGTTACGGAGCACCTGCCTTGCTAATAGCAACTTGGTATAATACTCCCACATTTGATCTATCAGAGCAGTACGGCTAATACCTCTTAAAGCCGTATTCTCAAGGTTGTAGCAAGCCTCTAGTAATGTCACCGTGTTTTCTGTTTGGGTGCATGGTTTTGCACTGGTTGTCGAAACTTCAACATCTCCATCAGGTATAGAAGGCATCAAGCATTTAACCATTGCACCAACATCGTAAAAACGATTAGCACAATCTAAAAGATTGATATGCGTACTGCTTTTGATGCTATTGCATCGAGAGCATGAGTAGTACAAGTTCTCCCAGTTGTATTTCAATTCGGGAACTTTTTTGTGCGGAATGAAATGTTCCACTTCTACATCTTGGATCTCATCTCGTTCACACAGGTAGCACTTCTCGAAGAACATAGGCTTTAATTTCTTGAGAACATCCACTTCATTGTATTGACTCTTAGTGATGCTATCTGGTGTAGGGTATGTTCGAACAACATTGAACATTTAGTTGAACGAAGCCGCTGCGCGGCAGAGTAAAGCGAGCGCAAGCCATACTCTTGTAACACCATCACCCTGATGGTCATTCACAGGAGTAACCCCATGAAACCAGCCGACTTAAAACGCTACAACGCCCTTTATGAACAACACCTTACCAATCTAAAGCTGCAAGGTAAACGACCCGCAACCATTGATGCCTATTCTCGTGCGGTTCGTCGGATCACCGCACATTTTGATCGAGTCCCTGATACGTTAACCACCAATGACCTTAAACAGTTCTTCGCTTCTCTCATCCAAACCCACTCGTGGAGCACCATTAAACTCGATCGTAATGGCTTGCAGTTTT